>JAMLIH010000005.1 GCA_023954255.1 Phyllobacteriaceae bacterium
GTGGGACCGGCGTGAGCATCTACCGCCAAGCGGCTTTGCCGGTCAACCACAAAGAGGGCCGGCTTCCGGCAGCAGGCGACGGGTGGTCCGTCAGGCCGTATGCATGATCCGATTTTCGTCTTGATGCGGCTTTCGCATTGCCATACAGGGGGCGCGGCAATGCCGTCGGGGAAGGCCGAATCGGGCCTGGTCGATGACCTGGGGCCGGGGCACTGCGGACGACGAGGAGCAATCCCTTGCTGACGATGATCAACCGCTGGATCCGGGCGCTCTACGACTGGGTGCTTTCGCTTGCTGCCCACCGGCGGGCAAGCTGGGGCCTGTTCGGCGTCTCGTTTGCCGAAAGCTCGTTCTTTCCCATTCCGCCGGATGTCATGCTCATTCCCATGGTGCTGGCAAAGCGCCATCGCTGGATGTTCTATGCCGGGCTGTGCACCATCGCCTCGATCATGGGGGCGTTCGTCGGCTACTGGATCGGGGCGCAGCTTTTCGAAAGCGTCGGCAAGCCGATTCTCGCCTTCTACGGCAAGGAGGATTCCTTCGAGGCCGTTCGCGCCTGGTACAACACCTGGGGTGGCTGGGGTGTATTGTTTGCTGCGGTTACGCCGTTCCCCTACAAGGTGCTGACGATCTTTTCCGGTGCCACAGGCCTTGATCTCGTCACCTTTACGGTGGTCAGTGTGGTTGGCCGGGGGCTGCGCTTCTTCCTGGTTTCCTGGCTGCTCTACAAGATCGGCGAACCGATCCGCGAATTCATCGAGCGGCGCCTCGGGCTGATGTTCACCATCGCTCTCGCGTTGCTTGTCGGCGGGTTCGTCGCCGTGCGCTACGTCTTTTGAACGGAGTTGGATGACCTTGATGCTGACGGGGGAAACGGGGCGAAATCAGCAGATTGCGGCAGTGCTCGCCTTCCTGGGCATGATCGCCGTTATCGCGACCGTGCTCGGCTTCGAGCATATCGGCGGCTACACGCCGTGCAAGCTGTGTCTCGGCCAGCGTGAACCCTATTACATGGCGATACCCGTGGCGGCGCTGGCGCTGATCTCGACCTTCTTCAAATGGCCTGCCTGCGTGACGCGGGGCCTGCTGGCGATCGGCGGGCTGCTGATGGTCTACGCCATGATTCTCGGCGTCCAGCACGCCGGCATCGAGTGGGGCTGGTGGGAAGGATCGGGCGATTGCGGCGGCGGGGGAACCGTCAACGATGCGGGCAGCCTGCTCGACAGTCTCGGCACGGTGAAGCCGCCTTCCTGCGACGAGGCAGCGGGCCGCTTCCTCGGCCTGTCCTTTGCCGGCTGGAACGTGGTCGTATCGCTGATCCTGGCGATAATAGCCTTCAGGGGTGCGTTTGGGCGCGCATCGCGCATCGCCGCTTAGAGCCGGTTACGGCTCCAGTTCTGAATCCCAGTAGAGAAAGTCCATCCAGCTTTCATGCAGATAGTTGGGCGGGAATCTGCGGCCATTGCGGTGCAGGTCCTCGACCGTCGGCATGTAGGGCTTTTGAACCGGCCACATGCCGGCCTTTGCCGGCATCTTGTTGCCCTTGCGCAGGTTGCAGGGAGAGCAGGCGGCGCAGACATTCTCCCATTCGGTGCGCCCGCCCTTCGAGCGCGGAATGACGTGGTCGAAGGTCAGTTCCGACGGTGAGCCGCAATACTGGCACTGGAACTTGTCGCGCAGGAAGACGTTGAAGCGGGTGAACGCCGGGTAACGGTTCGGCCTAATATAGGATTTGAGGCAGACGACGCTCGGCAGCCGCATCTCGAAAGAGGGGCTGTGGACCGCCGCGTCGTATTCGGCGACGATGTTGACCCGGTCGAGAAACACGGCCTTGATCGCATCCTGCCAAGACCACAACGACAGGGGGTAATAACTGAGCGGGCGGTAATCCGCATTCAGTACCAGCGCCGGATGTGCATCCGGCGAAACCGCAACCGTCAAGGACCTCTCCTTCAAGCGATTCGTTTCGTCGGTGACCTTATGAATATCCTATAAAACAGGATTGTGAAGGTCTTTGCGACACTTGTCCCGCCATCTGGTTGCGGAAAATCCCGGTTTGACGGCTCAGCGAAACAGCACCGGAAGGATGGAGGCGATCAGCAGAACGGCCATGGTCCAGTTGAAAACCTGCAGCCGGCGGCGGCTTGTCAGGAAGCGGCGCATCTCCTGGCCGAGCCAGGCCCACACCGTGATCGCCGGAAAATTTACCAGGAGAAACCCGAGTGCAACGAGCAGCGCCCCCCAGAGGGAAGCTTCAGGCGCATAGGCCGTTTGCGCCGTGACGGCCATGATCCAGCCTTTCGGGTTGACCCATTGAAAGGCAGCGGCCTGAAGAAAAGTGAAAGGGCTGCCGCTGCTGTCGCCTTCCTGCGGCGGCGCGGCATTGGCGATCTTCCAGGCTAGCCAGAGCATGTAGATCCCGGCGACGATGCCGAGCGCCAGCTGCAGTTTGGGGAAGGCGACGAACAATCCGGCAAGACCAAGGCCGACAATGAAGACCATGAAGGAGTGGCCGAGCGAAATACCCAACATGTGCGGCAGGGTACGGCGGACGCCGAAATTGGCGCCGGATGCGAGCAGCATCAGGTTGTTCGGCCCCGGTGTGATCGAGGCTACGAAGGCGAAGGTGATGAGGGCGGTGAACAAGGCGGCTGTCATGGCGCGAACAATACGGGGCTTTGTCCGGCATGATGTTGCAAACTTGCGGAAGAATGCGCTATTTTTGCAATGAATGACGAAGATAGATGAAATTGACAGAAAGATATTGCGCGAATTGCAGCGCAATGGCCGGCTTTCCAACCTCGAACTTGCCGAGCGCGTCGGCCTGTCCGCTTCGGCGACATCCCGGCGGGTTACCGAACTGGAGCGTAGCGGAATCATTTCCGGCTACCGTGCAGTGCTCGATCCGGCAAAGCTCGGCCAGGGTTTCACCGCCTATGTGACGGTGGGCCTCTCGCTGCATACGAAAGCCGCGCAGGAAGCCTTCGAACAGGCGATGGCGCGGGCGCCGCAGGTGCGGGAATGCCACAATGTGACGGGCGTCTTCGAATACATCCTGCGGGTCGAGACGGCCGATCTCACCACCTACAAGCATTTTCACACCAACGTGTTGGGAACCCTGCCGCAGGTCAGTTCGATCACCAGCTATATCGTGATGGAAAGTCCGAAAGACGAACGGGGCTGAACCGCTGTACCGGTCAGGCGACAGGCATGGCGTCGCGCTTCCTGACGGCATAATAGGCCCAGAGAATGCGGGCAGCGACGGAGCGCCAGGGAGCCCAGGCCTCAGCCTCCGCGCGGCAGGTCTTTTCGTCGGGGCGTTCCTCCATGCCGAAGCCGAGCCGCATCGCTTCCTGCAGGGCGAGGTCGCCGGCGGGAAAGATGTCCCGGTGGCCGGCGCAGAACATCAGATAGACTTCCGCCGTCCAGGGGCCGATGCCCTTGATGGCGACGAGGTCGCCGATGGCCTGTTCGGGCGGCAGGGAACACAGCCCTTCGAGATCGAGACGGTCTTCCAGCACGGCATTGCTGATCTCGACCAGGGTGCGCTGCTTGGGTCGCGACAGACCCGCCGCCTTCCAGCCGTCCTCGCCGGCGGCCAGAAAGCCCTCAGGCAGCAGCGGATCGACAATACTCCTGAGCCGTCCGAAGATGGCATCGGCGCTCGCCTTGGATACCTGCTGAGAAACGATGATCGAGCAAAGCCCCTCGAAGCCCGGCTGCGACAGGCGCAACGGGATCGGCGGGCATTCCTCCAGCATGGCAGCAAGCCGGCCGCAGGAATTGCGCAGGTGTTTGACCCCGGCTGAAATGTCCCGCTTGCTGGCAATGCGTTTCATGGGTTTCCTGTGCGTTCCGCCTCACGACAATTCGCTTCAATGCGGCTGCCGAGTGTGAAAGAAGGTGCCTCATGACGCAAGCCGTATTCCGATTTGCCCCTTCTCCCAATGGCAGGCTGCATCTGGGCCATGCCTATTCGGCGCTGCTCAACCAGCGGCTGGCCCGGTCGATTGGCGGGAAGCTGCTGCTGCGTATCGAGAACACCGACACCGTGCGCTGCACGCCGGTGCTGGAAGCCCGCATGCTGGACGATTTGCGCTGGCTCGGATTCGAGTGGGATGGCGAACCGCGCCGGCAGAGCGAGCACGACACCGATTACGCCGAAGCGGTCGGGCGGCTGGAAGCGATGGGGCTTGCTTATCCGGCCTTTCTGAGCCGGGGTGAGGCAAGGCGGCTGGTGGAACAGGAGACCTCGCAAGGTCACTCATGGCCCTATGATCCCGACGGCGTGCCGCACTATCCCGGCGGAGAGGAGAGATTGCTCAGCGAACAGGAGCGGGCCCGGCGGGTGGCAGCCGGCGATGCTTTCGCCATGCGGTTCGACATGGAAAGAGCGCTGTCGCTGCCCGGCCTTCAGACCGAACGGCTTTGCTGGCAGGAAGAGTGCAGCGGGCCGGATGGCGAAAAGGGTGAAATCACCGCCGATCCTGCTGCATGGGGCGATTTCATGCTGACGGGCCGGGACCGGGCGGCAGCCTATCATCTTGCCTGTGTGCTGGACGATGCCATCCAGGGCGTGACCCATGTGGTGCGCGGCCGGGACCTTTATCACGCCACGTCGGCGCACCGGTTGCTGCAGGAATTGCTCGGCCTGCCCGAGCCCCTCTACTGCCATCATGACCTGATTCTGGACAGTGACGGGCGCAAGCTTTCAAAAAGCCGTGGCGATACCAGTGTTGCCGAATTGCGGGCGGCAGGTGCAACGCCGGGTGATATCACCAGGATGGTGGGACTTTGAACCCGTTCAGCGGAAGCGCAGAACGGCTTTTACCGACAACATGATGAACAGCATGGCGAAGGCCGAGCCGAAGGCCATGATCAGGGTCATCTGCGAATCCCATGCAAAGCGGTTGCCCATGAGATTGTAGACCAGCAGGCCCACATAGGTGCCGGCAAGCATGAGCAGCCAGTTTCCGATTACGGAAAAGCCGGAATACCCAACGATGCGGTCGGCGACCCAGCCGCCGACAAAGCAACAGCAGCAGATGAATGCGAAGGATGTCATCCACTGCTCAAGGGAAAGTTCCCAAAGCATGACACACTCCTGTTTTGCGGTGCAGAGTGTAAATCGGAGTTGTTGCTGTCAGGTAAATGACTTTTTTAAAGCTTTAGGCAGACGGCTTCCTTAACCGCGCATGAGCTGCGTTTATCTCGCCACCAAAGATGAAGATCAGGCCGAGCATGTAGAGAAAGAACAGGCCGATCATGGCACCGGCCAATCCGGCATAGGTGGAAACGTAGTCGGCGAACTGCTCGAGATACATGCCGAAGGCGAGCGATCCGCCGATCCAGCACAGGAGTGTGAAGAAAACGCCCGGCAGCACCGACAGGATGGTGCGGTGGCCTGCCGGCAGAAACAGGTGGCTTGCCAGCAGGGCGCCAAACAGCACTGCGAGCGCGATGACGATGCGCCAGAGCCAGACCGTCTTGCCCCAGGGGATCAGTTCGGGAATGTAGCGAGACATGATTTCCCAGCCGAGCGGCAGGAGGATGAACAGCAACGTGATGACGATCAGCACCAGGATGGAGAGAAAGACGAAAACAATGCCCTGAAGGCGCAGATACCAGTAGGGCCGTTCGTCCTTCTCGCGATAGGAGCGGTTGAGAGCGACACGCAGCGCCTCGACCCCGTTGGAGGAGAAGTACAGCGTGAGCAGGCCGCCGATGGTCAGAACGTCCTTGCGCGGTATCGTCAGGATGGATTTGATCTCACCGGCAATCGCTTCGCTGGCTGCCTGCGGCCAGTAGTCGAAGATCAGGTGGATGACGTTCTCGGTGAACCCGCCGAGTTCGAAGAACGCGGCGACCGATGTGGCAAAGATCAGGAAGGGAAACAGCGCGAACAAGCTCGACAGCGCCACGTGGCTTGCAATCGCCCAGCCATCGTCACGATTGAACTTTTCGTAGGCGTCCCATAGGACGTGCCACCAGTGAACCAGTTCATTGCGCATGGATCAGATATGACGGCAGAACATCGCCTGGACAATAGCCACTGTCTTCCGGCAGGCAATTATGATGGTGCGGCATGGCGACCATCCTGATCACCGGCTGCTCCTCCGGCATCGGAAAGCACTGCGCTCTGCGCCTGCATGAAGAGGGCTGGAACGTCGTCGCCACGGCGCGCAAACCCGACGATATTGCAATGCTTCAGGAAGCGGGTCTGACGGGCGTTTATCTCGACTACACCGATGGCACCTCGCTTGCCGGAGCTGTTGGGGCGGCGCTTGAGGTCGGGGGAGGCAGGATCGACGCCCTTTTCAACAATGGCGCTTACGGGCAGGCAGGTGCCGTTGAGGACATTTCCACCGATGTGTTGCGCCGTCAGTTCGAGGCCAATTTCTTCGGCTGGCACGAACTGACCAACCTGGTTCTGCCGCACATGCGGCAGGCGAGCACAGGCCGTATCGTTCACTGCTCGTCGATCCTCGGCATCGTTCCCTATCGCTGGCGCGGCGCCTACAATGCATCGAAATTCGCGCTGGAAGGACTTGCCTCTACCATGCGACTGGAACTTCGCGGCAGCGGCATTCATGTCAGTCTGATCGAACCCGGCCCCATCACATCGAAATTCACCACCAACGGATTGCCGCACTTTGTCGACAATATCGACATCGAGAATTCGGTTCACAGCAGGGTCTACCGCAAACAGTTGGAGCGCCTGCAATCGGCGGGCGGCGTCAACCGGTTCCGCCTGCCGCCGGAAGCCGTCTACGTGAAACTGCGCCATGCACTGACTTCAAGCCGCCCGAAGGCGCATTATCATGTTACAGTACCGACGAAATTCATGGGCGTGGCAAAACGGCTGCTTCCCCAATCCCTGATAGACCGGCTATTGCTCGGGTCCGGCTAGCCGAGCCGGTTTGTCAGGCCTGCCATAAGACAGAAAGATCATGACCGCTTTTATTCCCTATGCCATTCTCGTTCTCGTCATCATCGTCGCCATCATTCTGGCGATGGGGCTCATCAACATGATGCGGGGCGGTTCGCCGAACCGCTCGCAGACCTTGATGCGCTGGCGGGTGATCGCCCAGTTCATTGCCGTGCTCGCAATGGTGGCGGCGCTTTATTTCTTCGGCCGCTAGTGACCGGGAGGAGACTGTCGAATGGTCGTGCTGAACAAGATCTATACGAAGACAGGCGATGACGGCACGACTGCGCTCGGCAGCGGCGAGCGCCGCAAGAAGCATGATCTCAGGGTTGCCGCCTATGGCACGGTGGATGAAACCAATGCCTGTATCGGTCTGGCGAGGCTGCATCTGGCGGACAATGGCGAACTGGACGAGGTGCTGATGCGCATCCAGAACGACCTGTTCGATCTCGGTGCCGATCTTGCCACGCCGGAGACCGGCGAAAAGCTTGAATACGAGCCGCTGCGGATCACCGAAGGCCAGGTTGCTGCAATCGAAAAGCAGATCGACCGCTTCAACAAGGACCTGCAGTCATTGCGTTCCTTCATCCTGCCCGGAGGTTCGCCGGCCGCAGCCCATCTGCATCTGGCACGCACGGTTGCAAGGCGCGCCGAGCGGATGATCGTCGAATTGTCAGCGCAGCCACAGGAGCTGGTTAGCGGCGCGGCCATACGATACATGAACCGCCTGTCCGATTTTCTGTTTGTCGCCGCCCGGGTGATGAATGACGGCGGCAGGGCGGATGTGTTGTGGGTGCCGGGCGCAAACCGCTGATGGCCGCGAACGCGCCACTGATGCAAACCGGGAGGTAAGCCGGCCATGTTCATTCCCCTGCACGATGCCAATGCACTCAAGCATATCCGGCTGCAATATGTGACGCTTGCGATCATCGCGGTGAATGTGGCGTTCTGGCTGATCACCGGCACACCGGCGGTCTCCAATACCGAGGTCAAGCAGGCGAGCTTCCTTGCCTATGGCTTCATTCCCTCGGTTGCCAACGGGTTTGAGGTTCTGCCGGTGGAGCTTGACCGCATTCCACCGCTCGCAACCTACGTCACCTATGCCTTTTTCCACGGCGATTTCATGCATCTTGCCGGCAACATGCTGTTCATCTGGGTGTTCGGCGACAATGTGGAGGATGCGACGGGTCATTTCCGCTTCCTGATTTTCTATGTCCTCACTGCGGCGGCGGCGGCTTTCTCCCACTCGCTGGTCGATCCGCAGTCTTCCGTGCCGCTGATCGGCGCTTCCGGTGCGGCCTCCGGCATCATGGGTGCCTATCTGCTGCTGCATCCGAAAATCCGGGTCTGGGCGCTGGCGCTCGGCCGCATTCCGCTGCGCATTCCGGCGGCTGTCGTGCTTCTCGGCTGGATAGGGTTCCAGATATTCCAGTTTTTCAGCGACATGGGAGGGCAGGTTTCCTGGGCTGCCCATATCGGCGGTTTTCTGGCCGGCATGGTGCTGATCCTGTTCATGCGCCGTCCCGGCGTGCTGCTGCTTGACCGTACCGACAATGTTGTGATTCCCGATCCCGCCGATATGCCGACAGATGCAAGCGCGGCCAGCGTTCAGGGCGATGAAACACCAAAACCTCCTTCGGTTCCCCCCGCCGACAAACGCAAAACGCCGCGCTGCGGGCGGGGTGGTGCAGAGGATTGATTGACGTTTACGTCAATATTCGATAGAGCAACTCAGGTTTTGACGGAATCGGAAAAACACGAACGCGTAAACGAAATCAGCGGGTCAAATCATTGCCCTGGTTCTTCCGGAACGTGAAATGATCCAGGGAGCGCTGCGCCTGCGAAAACGGCGCAGGCAGGCCATCAGACCGCGCAGCAGGAATTTGACACGAAAAGTCGGTTTTAGCCTATCAGTCCGGCATTGATTGCCATACGGGAAGCCTGTATTTGCAGTCGCGGTTTCCAGCAGGACAGATGTTGTGAAAGCCCGCATTTCGCCGAAAGCGGCGGGCAGGTGCCTAAGGCAGAGGAAAAGCAATGAAGATCATAGTACCGGTAAAGCGGGTTGTTGATTACAACGTGAAGATCCGCGTGAAGGCGGATGGCAGCGGCGTCGATCTTGCCAATGTGAAGATGTCGATGAACCCGTTTGACGAGATTGCGGTCGAAGAGGCTATCCGTCTGAAAGAAGCCGGCAAGGCCGAGGAGATCATCGCCGTTTCGGTAGGCCCGCAGCAGGCCCAGGAAACCATCCGCACCGCGCTTGCCATGGGCGCCGACCGGGGCATTCTGGTGAAGACCGACGATATGGTCGAGCCGCTGGCGGTTGCGAAGATCCTCAAGGGTGTTGTCGAGGCAGAAGGGCCTGGCCTGGTCATCCTCGGCAAGCAGGCAATCGACGATGATTCAAACCAGACCGGCCAGATGCTGGCGGCCCTGCTCGGCTGGAGCCAGGCAACCTTTGCCAACACGGTCGAGATCAAGGGCGGTGTGGCGGAAATCACCCGCGAGGTCGATGGCGGGTTGCAGACCATCGAGGTCAAGATGCCGACGATCGTCACCACAGACCTGCGCCTCAACGAGCCGCGCTATGCCTCGCTGCCGAATATCATGAAGGCGAAGAAGAAGCCGCTCGATGAGAAGACGCCGGGCGACTACGGCGTCGACACCACTGCGCGGCTGAAAGTCGTCAAGACAGTCGAGCCGGAAGGCCGCAAGGCGGGCGTCAAGGTCGGCTCTGTTGCCGAGCTGCTCGACAAGCTGAAAAACGAAGCCGGCGTGCTGTAAGGAAGGGAACCCGAAACCATGACCATTCTTCTTCTCGCAGATCACGACAATTCCGCCCTTTCCGACCAGACCGCGAAAGCGCTCACCGCAGCCGGCGAGATTGCCAAAGGGGGTGGGGGCGATGTCCATGTGCTGGTGGCAGGCAAGGGCTGCAAGGCGGTGGCCGACCAGGCCGCCAAACTTGCCGGTGTCGCCAAGGTATTGCTGGCCGATGATGCAGCCTATGCCAACGAGCTTGCAGAACCCGTTGCCGACCTGATCGTCTCTCTTGCCGGCGGCTACGATGTGCTGATGGCTGCAGCAACCTCCAGCGGCAAGAACATCATGCCGCGCGTTGCAGCGCTGCTCGACGTGATGCAGGTCTCCGACGTGATTGCGGTCGATAGCGCCGATACCTTCCAGCGGCCGATCTATGCCGGCAATGCGATCCAGACCGTTCAGGCAACCGACGCCAAGAAGGTGCTGACGATCCGCACGGCGGGCTTTGCCGCAGCGGGCGAGGGCGGCAGCGCCTCGGTCGAAGCCATTTCTGCTGCCGGTGATCCGGGTCTTTCGAAGTTCCTCGGCGACAAGATCGTCGAGAGCGACCGGCCGGAGCTTACCTCGGCCAAGATCATCATCTCCGGCGGCCGGGCTCTCGGCTCGAAAGAGAAGTTCATGGAAGTCATCCTGCCGGTTGCCGACAAGCTGGGCGCCGCCGTTGGCGCCTCGCGTGCTGCGGTTGACGCAGGCTATGCGCCGAACGACTGGCAGGTCGGCCAGACCGGCAAGGTCGTCGCACCCGATCTCTACATTGCCTGCGGCATCTCCGGTGCCATCCAGCATCTTGCGGGCATGAAGGATTCCAAGGTCATCGTCGCCATCAACAAGGACGAGGAAGCACCGATCTTCCAGGTCGCCGATTACGGCCTGGTTGCAGACCTCTTCGACGTACTGCCGGAAATGGAAAAGGCGCTGTAACAGCAGTCAGCCTAGCTTAAATCTTAGGGCCGGAGCAGGAAAAGCCTTGCTCCGGCCTTTTCTTTTGCCCACATAAGCAGGACAATCGGACGAGAGCCGAAACGGGTTCGGCGAGCAAAACGGGAGAACGATGAGCGGCAAGATCAAGTCCGTCGGCGTTATCGGAGCAGGGCAGATGGGCGCGGGCATTGCCCATGTTTCATCGCTGGCCGGATACCAGGTTTTTTTGCACGATCTCGGCGCAGAGCAGATCGAATCAGGCATCGCCACGATCAATGGCAATCTCGCCCGGCAGGCCGCTTCCGGCAAAATCAGCGATAGCGCGATGAAGGCCGCCCAGCAGCGGCTTAACGCTGCACCCTCCGTAAGCGACCTGGCAAGCTGCGATCTCGTTGTCGAGGCGGCGACGGAAAATGAGGCGATCAAGCGGCAAATTTTCGCCAATCTCTGCCCGGCACTCAATCCGCAGGCGATTGTTGCCTCCAACACCTCGTCGATCTCGATCACCCGGCTGGCATCCGCCACCGACCGGGCGGAAAACTTCATCGGCATTCACTTCATGAACCCGGTGCCGGTCATGCAGCTTGTCGAGCTGGTGCGCGGCATTGCAACGGCGGACGAGACCTTCAGCACCGCGAAAGCCTTTGTCGGTTCGCTTGGAAAGACCATTGCCGTGGCGGAGGACTTCCCCGGCTTCATGGTCAACCGCATTCTGCTGCCGATGATCAACGAGGCGATCTATACGCTGTATGAAGGCGTGGGGAACGTGCAGAGCATCGATACGGCCATGAAGCTCGGTGCCAACCATCCCATGGGGCCGCTGGAACTGGCCGATTTCATCGGTCTCGATACCTGCCTGTCGATCATGCAGGTGCTGCATGACGGGCTGGCGGACTCGAAATACCGGCCTTGCCCGCTGCTGGTCAAATATGTCGAGGCCGGCTGGCTGGGCCGCAAGTCGGGCCGCGGCTTCTACGACTATCGCGGCGAAACGCCGGTACCGACCCGTTAGTTGTCGCTTTTCTATCGCTCGGTGAGCTTCAACTCGATGCGGCGGTTCTTGGCCCGCGCCTCGTCGGTATCGGCCTCTTCAAGCGGCTGGAATTCGCCGAAACCTGCGGCCACCAGCTTGTCGGCCGGAATGCCCTGCTCGATGAAGAACTTGACCACCGACAGCGCGCGCGCCTGCGACAATTCCCAGTTGTCCTGATAGCGACCGGTGCCCGACAGCGGCACGTTGTCGGTATGCCCGTCGACGCGCAGCACCCAGGCGATGTCGTCGGGAATCTCGCTGCCGATCTGGATCAGCGCTTCTGCCACCTTGAGCATTTCCGCCTTGCCGCCCTCGTTGAGATCGGCCGAACCCTGACCGAACAGCACTTCCGACTGGAAGACGAAGCGGTCGCCGACAATGCGGATGTCCTGCCGGTCGGATAGGATTTCCCGCAACCGGCCGAAGAAGTCGGAACGGTAACGGTTGAGTTCCTGCACCCGCTGGGCAAGTGCCACGTTGAGCCGCTTGCCAAGATCGGCAATCTTGGTCTGGCTCTCCCGGTCGCGCGTTTCCGAGGCATCGAGCGCATCCTCGAGCACGGCGATCTGACGGCGCAGCGCCGAAATCTGCTGGTTGAGCAGTTCCACCTGCGACTGGGCGCGCTGGGATAATTGCTGCTGCTCGTCGAGTTGCTGGGACAGCGCGCCAATGCGTGCTTCCGCCTGCTCGGTGGCGCCCGATCCGGAGGTCAGCAGTTCCTGCAACCGCGAGCGCTCGGCCTCACTGTCCGACAGCGAGGCCTGCAGATTGGCAAGGTTGTCTTCGATATCCTGCCGGGTGCCACGCTCCAGCGCCAGGAGTTCTGTCAGCTGGTTTATCTGCTGATTGAGCCGGTTCAGAACCGCATCCTTGCCGGAAATTTCCTGGCTGAGCAGAAACTGCGCCAGAACGAAAACCGACAACAGGAAGATGATGGCAAGCAGCAGCGTCGACAGCGCATCGACGAAGCCGGGCCAGTAGTCCACCCGCCGGTCGCCGCGCCTGTTTCGTGCCAATGCCATCTATCGCTCCGCCTGAGGCTGTTGCAAAGGTGTCAGCCCTTCGACGCCTTGTCGAAGAACGCGTTGAGCCTGTTGAGCGTTTCCTGCAGTTCGGCCTGCTGCTGACGCATCGCCTGCTGGTCGGCGCGCATGTGCTGCACCAGGCCCTGAATGCTCTCGGCAAGGCTCGCCATCGCCGCTGTCGCCCTGCCGCTGCTTTCGCCGCCGATGCCCGACTGCAGGTTTCGGGTGAGCGAATCGAGATGTTCGCGCAATTCCTCGCTGCTTGCGCCCGACAGGCTGCCGAAGTCGGCCGTCATGTCGGTGATCGAGGACAGCCAGTTCTCAAGCTCGGTGTAGAAACGCGTCTGCGCCCTGCCTGCCTGCAGGTCGAGAAAGCCAAGGATCAGCGAGCCGCCAAGCCCGAACAGCGAGGAGGAAAACGCCGTACCCATGCCGTCGAGCGGTGCCGAAAGCCCGCTTTTCAACGCTTCGAGGATGTCGTTGGCATCGCCCGAGCCGGGATTGAGCGAGCGGATCGTCTCGCTGATCGAGCCGATGGTCTGCAGCAGGCCCCAGAAGGTTCCCAACAGGCCGAGGAAGACCAGAAGGCCAATCAGGTAGCGGGTAATGTCGCGCAGATCGTCGAGCCGGTTGCCGATTGAATCGAGAATGGAGCGCAGCGAGGCGGTGTTGAGCGACATGTTGGCCGCCGCATTGCCGAGCAGCGCCTTCATCGGTGCCAGCAGCACCGGATCGCGCTTGCCGGAAAACTCGTCTCCCTGGCGGAAGGAATTGGCCCAGGAAACCTCCGGCATCAGCCGCACCACCTGGCCGATGGTCAGCAATATGCCGAAAACCAGCACCAGTACGATCAGCCCGTTGAGGCCCGGATTGGCCATGAAGGCGGTGGAAATCTGGCTGTACAGGATGGCGATGATGAAGCCGGCGATGATCAGAAAGACGATCATCGACAGCAAAAACAGCCTCGGACTTGTAAACCGGTAGGGATCGAACGCGCGCGCCACCTTTGTCCTCCTCTTGCCGCATCCGGCAGGTCACCGTCTGGCAAGTTATAACGCGCAACGGGAAAGGGAAACCGCAAATTGCCGGATATGGCCAGAAGGCGTCAGGCAAACTCGACCACGGCAGTCGACCAGGACAACCCGACGCCGAAACCCGAAAGCAGTACCGTGCTGCCGGACAATTCGCCCCGCTCTTCGAGTTCCTCGAGCAGCAGCGGAATGGTGGAGGATACCGTGTTGCCGAAACGGTCCATGTTCTTGAGCACCTTTTCGCGCGGCACGCCGACACGCTTGGCCATGGCGTCCAGCATGTAGATCGAGCCCTGATGCAGGGCGAACCAGTCGACATCGCCGATCGTCATGCCGGCCTTTTGGAGGCAGCGGGTAATCGACAGGGGTATCTCGCTGTTGACGAAATTGAACACCGGACGCCCCTTCATGTGCAGGCGCACATCATCCCTTGTCTGCGGGATCAGTTCGCCCGCATCATCCAGCAGGGGCCGCTCTGCGCCACCGGCAGGGACGATGATCGCGTCGCCCTTTTCCCCGTCGGTGCCGAAATCGGTCGCCAGGATCTTGCAGCGGCTTTCGCCGGCCGTGATCCAGGTAACCGCAGCCGCATCGCCGAAGACGCAATTGGTGTCCTTGTCGTGAGGCTCGATGATGCGTGAATAGGGATCACAGGTCACGAGCAGCGCCTCGCTGCCGCCGGTCGCCTTGAGAAAGCTCTGCGCCACCACTGCGCCATAGACATAGCCGGAGCATCCCAGCGAAATGTCGAAACTGGCGGTGGAGACCGGCAGGCCGAGCTGGTCGACCAGCGCGGCGGAATTCTGCGGCAGACGGTGATCCGGCGTCTGGGTGACGTTGACCACAAGCGAGATTTTTTCCTTCAGCCCCGGATGAGTGGCGAACAGGTTTTCGCAGGCCTGCTTCGACAGGCTGACCCCGGTTTCTCCCTCGCCCAGCACATAGCGGGTTTTCAAGCCAACCTTGTTTTCGATGAACTGCTGGTCGGCGCCGGTCCACCGCGCGATGTCGGCGGCAGTGTGTTTGACCGAGGGAACCGCATGGGCAAAGGCTTCAAGGGGCATGAACGCGAACAACCGGCAGTTGGCAATACCGGAAACCGATTACGCCATGGGGGGTGGTACGGCAAGGGGCAGGCGGGTTGACCCCGCTATTCGCCATGCACGGTTTCAAGCAGCTTCCTGCGAATGATCTCGTTGCCGGCAACGATGCTGCCTTTTTCGAGCATGGCCTGTCCGTCATCCATGTCGCTGACGAAGCCGCCGGCCTCGCGCACCATGATGATCCCGGCTGCCAGATCCCAGGCGCCGAGGGCCTCTTCCCAGAAGCCGTCGAAGCGGCCTGCCGCCACCCAGCACAAATCGATGGCCACGGCACCATAGCGCCTGACCCCTGACGAATTGCGCATGACCCGGCGCTGCTGTTCCAGGAAGGTGTCATGGGCAGGGCGGCCAAGATGCGGAATGCCGGTGCAAAAGACGCAGTCCGTCATTTCCTTTCTGGCGGCAACGCGGATACGCCGGTCGTTCAGAAACGCGCCGCGCCCCTTTTCGGCAGTGAACAGTTCATCCATCGCCGGGTTGTAGACGACGCCTGCAACGATCTCTCCTTCGCGCTCCAGCGCGATGGAGATGCCGAAGACCGGAATGCCGTGCAGGAAATTGGTCGTTCCGTCGAGCGGATCGACGATCCAGCGGTTCTGAGGGTCCTTGCCCTTTACCTCACCGCGCTCTTCCATCAGGAAGCCGGTGTCCGGCCGGGCCTTGGAAAGCTCTTCGAAGATGATCTTTTCAGACATCAGGTCGGCCGCGGAGACAAAATCGCCCGGGCCCTTTATCGAGACCTGCAGGTTCTGCACCTCGCCGAAATCGCGCGCCAGCCTGCGGCCCGCCTTGTGAGCGGCATTGACCATTACATTGAGCAGGGCGGAACGGGCCATGACACGCTTTCGGAAAGGTTACAGGTCCGGCCGTCAGTCGGCGCGGCGAAGATAGGCGATTTCGCTGGTGTCGACGACGATCCTTTCGCCAGCGGAGATGAAAGGCGGCACCATGCAGCGAACGCCATTTTCAAGTTTCGACGGCTTGTAGGAAGATGAGACGGTCTGTCCCTTGACCACCGGCTCGGTTTCGACCACTTCCAGCACCACCTGGTCGGGCAGAGAAATGCCGATCGGCTTTTCCTCGTGCATTTCCACGGTCACCATCATGCCATCCTGCAGGAAGGCGGCGCGCTCGCCGACAAAATCCTTGGCAAGTTCGAGTTGCTCGTAGGTCTCGTTGTCCATGAAGACCAGCATGTCTTCCTGTTCGTAGAGATACTGGAAATCCTTCTGTTCCAGCCGCACCTTCTCCACCGATTCGGTGGCGCGGAAACGTTCATTCAGCTTCGAGCCGTTGAGTAGATTTTTCATTTCCACCTGGGCGAAAGCGCCGCCCTTGCCGGGCTTGACGTGATCGGTCTTGACCACTGCCCAGAGCTGGCCGTTGTGTTCCAGCACATTGCCGGGTTTGATCTGGTTGCCGTTGATTTTCATGGGTCACCGTAGCGGTTTGGATGGGAGGCGGGCAGTGCCTGGCACAGCCGCCGCCGGGAAATACCGGAACCGGCGCGAGGGATATGCCGCCCGTGCCGTTTTGCGGCCTGCAAGACCATAAAAGGGAGCGAAAGGCAAGTGGGGCCGTACGGGTCCGGACCTGTTGCAATCGCACCGTATCCGGTTAACGATGCCGCAAGCGGCCATCCGGTCGGCCAGCGGGGAGTATGCAGTGAACGCAAGAGGCAGCAACGACCGTGCTCCGGGGCAGATTGCCGCCGCTCTTCACGAACAGAAATTCAGCCATCTGCAGTGGTATCTCCACCACGCCGAAAACACCGTTCATCTTGCCGCCGAAAGCGAGCATGCGCTGAGCGAGGGCGATCTGCACGAAATCGCCGGCTGGTTCATGAAACTGGCGCCGCAGCTTCGCTACCGGGCGGACGAAGCCGGCGAGAAGCACCTGCCGGTTCCGGCCGCGCCGGAGGCCGTCTGCCATTACGAAGAGGTTGACGATCTGCAAAAGGCGCTCGCCCGGGCAATCGAAAACCACCGGGCGATCTATGCCGATCCGGAACGGCCGAATTTCCGGGCCTACGGCTTTCGCCTGCGGAAAGCCAAAAAGGGGGCGCCTCGTTCGCTCTATCTGTGCTGTTCCTCCCATGCGCTGATGGAAGGGTCGGAGAGTGCGCGCATCATGCGCATGCGCCCGACGGTACATCATGCAGAGCGCGCGGAGGCGAAGCTGGGCCTGTTGCAGCATGCCATGATCACGGTCGCGGGCCTGGTTCTGGCGCCGCTTCACCTCATCGCATCCAGCTTCGACCGCCGGGATGTTACCCACGGCCGCTGGGCCGTCATCGACATCAGCCGCAAGAGCATCAAGCAGTTGGCGGCGCGTCACGGTGTGCGCCAGCGCAGCGTTCTGTTTTCTCTGCCGCTCTACGGCCTGCACTTCGAGGGAAGCCTGCCCAACCGCGCAAAGGAAAAGCCGCAACTGATCAGCTATTCGACCCTGCCGGACACCAAGACCACGCTGGAGGATGTCGCGCTGAATCTGCGCATGCAGGTTGGCCGCATCCCGTGTGCCGAGAGTTTCGAAGCCCATCTGAAGGCCATCGACAAGGTGCTGAGCAAGGAGGATACGACCGAGATCTACAGTCAGGCGTTCTACAATTCGATTCTCGGTGTGCACCGGGTGCTGCACCGGCTGTTTCCCGTGCTTTATCGTGGCCGCTTCTTCACTTACGTGCCCTACGACTTCGTGCTGTCGCTGCTGCCGCCGCACATTACCGGAGGCTGGTTTCGCAAGCTGTTCAGGGGATCGATCTTCTGTGGCTCCTATACGCCGGGGACGAACTCCTGCATTTTCGTGCCCTATCTCGGCGGCTTCAGCCTCAATTTCTACGTCGAGCCGAAGATCCAGGCCAACATGGACGCGTTTGCCGATTTCCTGAAACGGCAGGGTATCGACTGCAGGCGAGTGGTCTGACTCTCGCCGGAGTGATTCAGGTTTTGACGAAATTGGAAAAACCTGAATGCGTAAACCAAATTAACAGGTCAAATCGTTGTCCCGTTTCCAAGGAAACGTAAAGCGATCTAGCGGACGGAGAGTTGCCCTATCACCGGCCGTGCCGGACGAAGCGTGCCGTGAAATTCGAGTCCCAGGGGTGACGGGTCGTCCGGCTGCCAGTCGAAATCCCGCGCGATCATGGTGACTGCCAGTGCCATTTCCACCATGGCGAAGTGCTTGCCGAGGCACATGCGCGCGCCTGCGCCAAAGGGTGCGAAAGCGCCACGATGCAGCAGCCGTTCGGAAAGTGGGGTCTCGGGCGAGGGTGCAAAGGCACTTCCCTGCGGCCACCAGGCTTCGTTGCGCTGGGCGAGGAACGGACAGACAATCACAAGACTGTTCGCCTTCACGTCGTAGCCGTCGATGACACAATCGGCATTCGGCTGGCGCGCCATCATCGCCACGGGCGGATAAAGCCTGAGCGCTTCATTCACCACTTCGGTTGCGACCGGCAGCATGCGTGAAACATTGTCCGTGGCAGCGGGGCGCGTAAGCCCCTGCGCTTCAGAACGAAGCTGTGCCAGAATCTGCGGATGCTGTGGAAGAAGGTGCATCAGAAACGTCATCGTGCGTGCCGTTGTCTCGAACCCGGCGAAATAAAGCGTAACGACTTCGTCGCGCAGCAGTTTGCGGTCGTTGCCCTCAAGTGCCGAAAAGATACTGCCGCTCATGCCGCCGGCTTTCGATTGCGACTTCGACTGGTCGATGAGTTCGTCGAGAAAATCGTCGATGATCGCGAGTGCGTGACTGAATCTTCGGTTCTCCCTGGTTGGAACGAAGAGCGGCGCGCGGATCGGATCGGCGGTGATGTCGGCGACAAAGGCAAAGGCAAATTCAAAGGCGTCGACGATCTCGTCGTGACCCTGGGTGAGATCGACGCCGAAGGCTGCAAGCGAGATGATGCGCATGGTGAGCCGAGTCATGGCATGGCCGAAATCGACCGGCTTGCCGGCTTGCGCAAGCGTTCTCAGCTCCGCCATGCCAGCCTCACAGGCATCGTGAACCGAACCGGCGTAGTTGTTGATCGCGCCGGGCGAGAACACTGGATTGAGCCGCTGGCGCTGCGTTCCCCAGTTATCCCGGTCGTTGGTGATGAGGCCTTCGCCGAGCAGCTTTCGCAGGCCGGAGTACCCGATCCCCTTGCGCATTGTTCGGTTTTGCGTGACGAAGATTTCGTAGATTGCCTCGGGCGAGGCGAAAAACCAGATTTTGAGCAGCCCGAGGTTCAGTGCAATGGTGTCGCCATGGACGGCATGCATGTCGCGCCAGAACTGCATCGGATCGCTGCGGCCCATTGCGCGCAAGATGCGCAGAACATCCATCCCTCTCGGCCCGGGTGCCTGTACTCCGCTCAACTGCACTCCCCCTTGTGGCGCCGGCCGCCAACCATTCTGCCCCGCCCGACTGTACGCGACTGACGCGATAGTTCCAGACATGTTTTGAGCGGTTTTGAGTCCTGCCAGTTTCGCGCGATTGCTACCGGCAATGCGGTCAAGCGTTGCCGCTGGCGGGTAGAGATGCACCGGTGGCCAGCCAGCACAAGCAAAACCCCCGGTGCCTGGCACCGGGGGTTTCGGTTTGAGGTCTGTGTGCTGAGGATCAGCGCAGGGAAGCGGGGATGCCGTCCTGGTTGGCGTCGAGGCGGCTTTCGAAGTCACCGGCAACGCCCGTGAAGCCGAAGGTGCCGGCATTGTGGGAGGCGCGCATCAGGCTCGCCGGTACGCCGCCCTGGTTTGCATCGACAGCGTTGTCGAAACCGCCGGCAACACCGGCAAAGCCCGAAACCTGGATGGCGGAAGCCTTGTAGTCCTTGTTGAGGCTGCCGGGAACGCCGAGCTGGTTGGCGTCGAGGGCGAAGGCCGAAGTGGCGGTTGCGACGGAAACGATGAGGGTTGCGATGATGGTCTTCATGATGGTGTTCCTTTCGGTTCGATTTGCCCCGTGTGAAAGGGTTGCGGGGCGCGGTTGATCGTGTGCCGGAAGGAGGTAGCGCCCGGGTCCCTCTCATCCCTGGGAGGGGGAGGATGGGACGGGCCCCGGGAGGGGGAGGCCCTTTGGGGAGCGGGAGCACCGGGGGCTACCTCCTTCCGACGCCCTGGAAGTTAGGAAAGTTCGCCTTCACTTGGAAATGAAAGGGCAGCGAGAAGCGCGTTACCGCCAGTCGCGAAAATGCGAGCAGCCGTGAGAGGAACGTTATCGGGGAGGGAAGTTACCGGCGAAAGGCGGAAGCGATGGAACCTTCCAGCAGCCAGGCAAGGCCGATGCGCGCGCCGATGATGATGGACGCGACGGAAAAGGGAGCGGAGATCGCCAGCATCGAGGCCGCGCTGATCCCCTGCCCTATGGTGCAGCCGAAAGCGAGCACGCCGCCGAAACCCATCAATGCAGCGCCGGTGATATGACGTTTCAGTTCGCGGGCATCGTCGCAGGCTTCCCAGCGCACGTTGTCGTCGAGCCTTGCCGCGATCGCCGCGCCAAGCACAACGCCAACCACCATGCCCACCCCATAGTCCGGCCCCGCGCCGGTGAAGGCGATCATCTGCAGGATGGTGTCGCCCACCGGCGCGACGAAACTGCCTGCCTCGATCTGGAACGGATAAAACGATCTCGCCGACAGATAGGTGGTGGCAAGCCAGCCGAACACAATGACCAGGCCGACAATCGCGCCGGTGGCGATCGCCCTTCTGTCGGCGCGAAAGGAAGCATCGGAAAATATCCAGGCCGCCGGAATGCCGATGGCCAGGGCCGTTGCCACGGGTGCGGCGGCGGGACCGGCAAATGCTGCCGCGATGTCGGGGATCGACTGCGAACCGGCGAAAGAGAAATCCAGCGCCCAGGGATCGAGAAGATTCTCGCGGCCGATGCCGAGAATGCCGCGCATGGTGGAAAGCGCAACGATGCCCAGCACCAGGATCGCCATCAGGCTCTTCAGGCTGCCGCCGCCAAGGCGCACCAGCGCGCCAAAGCCGCAGGTGCCGACCAGCGCCATGCCGATGCCGAAGAGAAGCCCGCCAACGACCGCGCTCAATAGCGAAAACTGCGGCATCAGATAGAAGCTGGACGACGGCGTTACCCAGCCCAGGCCTGAAGCGATCCAGACTCCGGCAGCGGCCACCACGGCAGCCAGCATCCAGCTTCGCACACCGGTTGCGTTGTCCGCATACCAGTACTGTTCAAGGGCCGAGAGTGTGCAGAAGAAATTTCGCCGCGCGACAAAGCCGAGCACCGTTCCGGCAAGAAGCCCCGCAAAGGGGAGCAGTATGGGAACCAGATCGGCAGGCATCAGACAGCAGAAAACCTCGCGGTTTCTTGCGCGCCAAGCCTTTCAGCCCTGCAGGCCTCCTGACCCTGCGGACTTTCTAACCTTCTGGCCTCTTCCCTTCCGGTCGCACATTTTCAGGGCGCACCGGCGCGCAAAAGATTGAATACAACTGGTCGATGATACCACCGACTTCATCGCTTGCAATCTGATAATAGATGTTGCGGCCGTCGCGGCGGGCGGTCACCAGCCGGTCGAAACGCAGGCGGGCCAGTTGCTGGGATACGGCAGCCTGGGGCACGGCCATGATCTTCTCAAGCTCGGAAACCGATTTTTCCCCTTCCGAGAGAAGGCAGAGGATAAGCAGCCGGGTTTCGTGCGACAGCGCCTTGAGCAGTTCGCTTGCCTTGCGGGCCTGCTCCAGCAGTTCGTCCATTTCCTCGGGCGTTGCATCCGCTTTCAGCTTCGGTAAGGCCATGGCCCCGATCCCTCAATCTCTTCCAAATCCAGTCGCCGGCCTGCCGTTCAACTCTTCGGCAGCTTGGCCAGCATCTCACCCAGCAGAAACCAGAAAAACTCGTCGCCGGAATAGCCGCGCATGCGGGCGATCTCCTGGCCGTCTTCTACCAGAACGAATGTCGGTGTAAACGCTTCCCTGCGGATTCCAGCGAGATCCTCCGGCCATTGCCCGTGAATGTCGACGAAACGCAAGGGTGCAATTTTCGCCTCTTCAGTCTTGGGGTAAATCCCGCCGATTTCCTTGTGCCAGCGCAGGCACCAGGCACATCCCTGCTGCTCGAGCATGATCAGTTCGGCGGCAAAAGCACCGGCCGGCGGCCGAGCCAGCAACAGCGCGCCGAAAACGGCCATCACCAGGAGAATCTTGCGAATCGGACCCATCGTCTTCCGTTTCCGGGGTTTACGTTTGCCGCATTTCCCCTTCTCTTGCACCAGGGGCTTGCACCAAGGACTTGCAGTTGGGGCATGCAGCAGGCGCATCCCGATTGCTGACCGCGCGCAGCAGGTTATCCATACCATTGTGCGAGTCATTATATAAGTTCGATAATATATATTGAAATTCGAATGTTTTCCAGCCATGCTCCGGCAAAACTTTTCGTCATGCATGCGTTCACAACAATGGCGCCATCTGCGGACGGAACCGGCCACTGGTGCAATGGACGGCGAGGACGGGACGGGAGATCAATCATGCTGGATGTGAGCTTTGGAGCGGCGCTGCTCGCAGGCCTGCTGTCCTTTGTGTCGCCCTGCGTACTGCCGATCGTGCCGCCCTATCTTGCCTATCTTGCCGGGATCAGCTTCCAGGAACTGAGCGGGGAAAACGTATCGGCGTCGATGCGGCGGCGCATCGTGCTCGCTTCCCTGTTCTTCGTGCTTGGCTTTACCACCGTCTTCGTCGCGCTGGGGGCGACCGCCAGCTTCATCGGCCAGACCATCGCGCAGTATTTCGGCGTGCTGTCGGTGATTGCGGGCGTACTCATCATCATCATGGGTCTGCATTTTCTGGGCGTGTTCCGCATCTCGATGCTGTACCGCGAGGCGCGGGTCAATGTGGCCAGCAAACCGGCGGGCTTTCTCGGTTCCTACATCATGGGGCTTGCCTTCGCCTTCGGCTGGACGCCCTGCGTCGGCCCGGTGCTGGCGACCATTCTTTTCGTTGCAGGCACCGAGGACACGGCCCTGCGCGGTGCGGCGCTGCTTGCCGTCTACTCGCTCGGCATAGGCCTGCCCTTCATGCTGGCAGCCTTCTTTGCGAGCGGCTTCCTCAACTGGGCGAACCGCTTCAAGCAGCACATGCGCAAGATCGAGATCGCCATGGGCGGGCTGCTCGTCGTTACCGGCATTCTGTTTGTCACCGGCTCCATGTCGCGCATCGCCCAATGGCTGCTCGACACGTTTCCCGGGTTTTCAACCATCGGATAGGTACCGGAAGGCCCCGGGGCAGACATTGGATAGGAGGAGAAGTATCATGACCAGACTGACGAAACGGCTTGTTGTCCCCTTTGCCGCCTCCCTGGCTGCGGCACTGCTCATGCTCGGCACGCTTACCTTCGCCCAGGCATTCGAGATCGGTGATGACGGACTGCACAAGGAATCGTGGTTCAGCCTGACCTTCAATGACATCGCAGAGGATATCGAGGCGGCAAGGAAAGCCGGCAAACGGCTCGTGATCGTCGTCGAGCAACGCGGCTGCATCTACTGCAAGGAAGTGCATGAGAACATTCTGACCGTTCCCGAGATTCGCGACTACATCAAGGACAACTTCATGGTCGTGCAATACAATATGCATGGCGATGCGGAAGTGACCGATCTCGACGGCGAATCACTGACCGAGAAGACGGCTGTGCGCAAATGGCGGCTGCTGTTCACGCCGACTTTCCTGTTCATGCCGGAAGAGGCGCCGGACGGCGTGGACGCCGCCTCGGCAGCGGTGGCCATGATGCCGGGCGCCTTCAAGCAGAAGACCTTCACCGAGATGTTCATCTGGGTGCGCAACAAGGGATACGAAAAGGAAGAATCCTTCCAGAACTACTATAACCGCCGCTTCAATGAAGGCACGGCGGGCGATACAACCAAGATCGACTGAACCAGGCGGCGGCAGCCGACTGCCGTGCCCGGAGTCGGTCAAAAGAAGCATTCAGGCAATATTTTCAGCATGTTGCTGGATGCAAACACGCACCAGGCGTCCGGATCATGCGACAAAGGAACAATGTTGATATATTCAAATATTCATATTTATTCTTGATTGGCGGCCGGATCACGGTTACCGTATAAATGCCGAACCGGGGTAGAGGGCCCTGTTCGACTTGGAGGAGGTTATCGGCAAATGAGATTTTCTGTTGCTACGATTGCGGCTGCCGCGATGCTGGGTCTTGCCAGCCAGGCTGCCGCTGAAACCGTCGCTCCCGGCGACGTAAAGTTCGAGGACGGTACGGTTACCGTATCGGTATCTGGAGCTGCCGGAGATCCGGCCAATGGCGCCGAAGTATTCAAGAGCCGCAAGCTCGGCAACTGCCTTGCCTGCCATACGAACTCTGCAATGAACAACGAACTGTTTCACGGCGATGTCGGCCCCGTTCTTGACGGTGTCGCCGATCGCTGGAGCGCGGAGGAACTGCGCGCCATCGTCGTGAACTCAAAGGCGGTTTTCGGAGACGAAACCGTCATGCCCGGCTTCTACAGCCTGGAAGTCGGAAAGTTTGTGAGTGAAGATCTGGTCGGCAAGACCATTTTGAGCGCACAAGAGGTGGAAGACGTTGTTGCCTATCTGGGCACGCTCAAAGAGTAAGAGACAACGAGGAGACATGCGCATGAACATGAACCGACGCCAGGCAATGGCGATGTCCGCAGGAGCGGTGGTGTTTGCCGCGACCGGACTGGCAACGACCGGGGCGCTGGCCTCTGCCGAAGATGTCGACAAGGCCATGATGGAACTTGCCGGCGGTAAAATGCCGGAGGCCGGCAAGGTTTCGCTGACGGCTCCCGAAATCGCCGAAAACGGCAATACCGTGCCGATCAGCGTGGAAGTAGACAGTGCGATGGCCGATGGCGACATGGTCGAATCCATCACCATCTATGCCGACGGCAACCCCAATCCCGATGTGGTGACCTTCCACTTTACCGCGCTCAGCGGGACGGCAATGGCTGCAACCAGAATGCGGCTTGCCAAGACCCAGAACGTTGTTGCCGTTGCCAAGATGGCCGATGGCTCCACGTTCGTGGACAAGAAGGAAGTCAAGGTCACCATCGGCGGCTGCGGCGGCTAATCCAGGGATTGAAGGAGAAACGAAATGGCATCGAAACCACGGGTTAAAGTACCCAAAACGGCTTCTGCTGGTGAGGTCATCACCATCAAGACCCTGATTTCCCACAACATGGAATCGGGTCAGCGCAAGGACAAGGACGGCAACCTCATCCCGCGCCAGATCATCAACAAGTTCACGGCTGAATTCAACGGAGCACCCGTCTTTTCCGCCGACATGCACGGCGCGATCTCGGCCAACCCGTACATGGAATTCACAGCCAAGGTGAACGAGAGCGGCACGTTCAAGTTCACCTGGGTGGATGATGACGGCTCGGTTTACGAGGACACGTCCGAAATAGCGGTAAGCTGAAGCTGAAGATGACAGGCCGGGGGCGGGAGGGCGCCCTTGGCTTCTTTGCGAATTAATTTGGGAGGAAGACCAAGGTGAGGAAGTTCATTTTCATGGCCGGTACTGCTGTCGCTCTGGCACTTGCCGGTGCAGCGGTTGCCGAGCCTGTCGACGAGAAACTCGTCATTGACGGCGAAATCGAAATCGTGACCAAGGCCAAGGCGCCGGAGGGGCATCCCTTCGACGAGGTCCTGTCGGGCTGGCTGTTCCGCACGGCCGAGACCAGGGCGCTGGAGGCCGATTCCTTCATCAATCCGGCCATGCTGACGGTCGAGGATGGTGAGCGCGTCTGGAACACGGTGGAGGGCACCGAAGGCAAATCCTGCGCTTCCTGCCATGGCAATGCTGCTGAAAGCATGAAGGACATTGGCGCACACTATCCCAAATGGGATGCCGCGACGAACCGTCCGGTCAATATCGAGCTGCAGATCAACAAGTGCCGCGAGGAGCGCATGGGAGCCGAAGCCTATGCCTTCGACAAGGGCGGTCAGAGGCCGCTTACCACCTATATCAAGTACCAGGCGCTCGGCACCCCGGTCTCAATCGATCTGAGCCAGGGCGAGATGCAGAAGTGGTGGGACACGGGCAAGGACCTCTACTATACCCGCACCGGACAGTTGAACCTGTCCTGCGCCTCCTGCCATGAGGTCAATGCCGGCAAATATATCCGCGCCGACCACCTCAGCCAGGGTCAGGTCAACGGGTTCCCGCTCTACAGGCTGAAAAACCAGGGCATCGTGTCGCTGCACAACCGCTTCCGCGGCTGCATCCGCGATACGCGGGCGGAAATGCCGAAGGCATTCTCCGATGAGTTGATGGCGCTTGAGGTTTACGTGACCTGGCGCGGTACCGGCCTGTCGGTGGAAACTCCCGCTGTTCGCCACTGACGAGCGATCCGGCGGCCCGTTTTCCGGATACGGGACCGGGCCGCCTTTATTAAATGCCCCCGGCTTCAAGCTCCGGAACCGCCGGTTCCGGAAACGGATGAATGTTGCCCTTTTTCGGGCGAGCAGAAGGTGAAGAACGGCAATGACAGCAAAGTTTTCCCGTCGGGAGTTTCTGCAATACGGTTCGGTGGCAGGGCTGGCGCTGGCCGGGGCGAGCGGCTTTGCCGGCAATCTGACACGGGCACTGGCCCAGCAGAAGCTGACCCAGGATGACCTGCTGAAATTCGACAGCAAGGGCCAGGTGACGCTGCTTCATTTCACCGACGTGCATGCGCAACTGAAGCCGGTCTATTTCCGCCCGCCGGACACCAATATCGGCGTTGGCGCCTTCGAAGGCATCCCCCCTCACCTCGTCGGTGAGGCGTTTCTCGACTATTTCGGGCTGCAGGCCGGTTCGCCATACGCCTATGCCCACACCATGGTCGACTACGTCAACCTTGCGCGCAGCTATGGCAAACTCGGCGGCCTCGACCGCACGGCAACGCTGGTGAAGGCGATCCGCGCCGAGCGCGGTGACGACAAGGTGCTGTTCCTCGACGGTGGCGACACCTGGCAGGGCTCCTATACCTCGCTGAAGACCAACGGCCAGGACATGGTCGACTGCATGAAGCTGCTGAAACCCGATGCCATGGTCGGTCACTGGGAGTTCACCTTCGGTGCCGAGCGGGTGCTCGAACTGGTTGACGAGATGGGTTACGCCTTCCTCGCCTCCAACATCGTCGACACCAACTGGGAAGAGCCGGTCTTCGACTCCACCGCCATGTTCGAGCGCGGCGGCGTCAAGGTTGCCGTCATCGGCCAGGCCATGCCCTATACGCCGATCGCCAATCCGCGCTGGATGTTCCCGGAATGGTCGTTCGGCATCCGCCCGGAAGTGCTGCAGGCCAATGTGGACAAGGCGCGCGAGGACGGCGCGGAAGTCGTGGTGCTGCTCTCCCATGACGGTTTCGACGTCGACCAGAAGCTTGCCACAGTGGTTTCCGGCATCGACGTGATCCTGACCGGTCATACGCACGACTCGATCCCGCGGGCGATCGAGATCGGCAACACGCTGCTGCTTTCCTCCGGTTCGCACGGCAAATATCTCGGCCGCATCGATCTGGAAGTCTCCGGCGGCAAGGTCACCGGCTATTCCTCGAACATGATCCCGGTGTTTTCCGACGTGATAACCCCCGACGCCGAGATGGCCGCCAAGATCGCCGAGGTGCGCGCGCCCTACGAGGACGAGTGCAACCGGGTGATCGGCACAACGGAAAGCCTGCTTTACCGTCGCGGCAATTTCAACGGCACCTGGGACGACATCATCTGCCAGGGGCTGATCGAGGAGCGCGACGCGGAAATTTCCCTGTCGCCCGGCTTCCGCTGGGGCACGACGCTGCTGCCGGGCCAGGACATCACCATCGACGATCTCTATGCCCAGACCTCGATGAACTATCCCAATGCCTACAGGCTGGAATTCACCGGCCAGCAGCTGAAGGACATTCTGGAGGATGTCTGCGACAACCTGTTCAACAAGGATCCGTTCTATCAGCAGGGCGGCGACATGGTCCGTGTCGGCGGCATGAGCTACACCTGCGCGCCGAAAGAGGATATCGGCAACCGCATCTCCGACATGACGCTGATAAGCAGCGGCGAGAAGATCGAGGCGGAGAAGAAATACGTGGTCGCCGGCTGGGCTTCCGTCAACGAGGGCACCGAAGGCCCGCCGATCTACGAACTGATGGAAAACTATATCACCCGCAAGAAGGTCCTAACGGCACCCGAGGAAGGAACCGTGAAGATCAGCGGTTACTGATCCCGATGGGGAGCGGTGCGGCCTTTTGTGGCATGACATATAGAAAATTCTGAATGTATTCTGGCGAGACACTTTCTATCGAAATGCTGCGGAGGAGCGCATGTCAGATATCAACAAACCCGACAAGGATGGAGAACCGATGACGAATGCGAAGGTCAGCCGGCGCAGGCTGCTGGCCGGCGGCGCCGCACTTGGCGGCCTGGTTGCCGGCAGCACCGCGGCGCGGGCGGCGGGAACCCCCGATCCGCTGATTACCGAAATCCAGGACTGGAACCGTTATCTGGGAGACGGGGTCGATTCCCGCCCCTACGGCACACCGTCGGAATTCGAAAGCCATGTGGTGCGGCGCGACGTTGCCTGGCTGACGGCGGATTCGAAATCCTCGGTCAACTTCACGCCGCTGCACGAGCTTGACGGCATCATCACTCCTAACGGGCTGTGTTTCGAGCGCCATCACGGCGGCATAGCCGAAATCAATCCTGCCGATCACCGGCTGATGATCCACGGCCTTGTCGACAAGCCGCTGGTCTTCACTATGGAGGACCTGAAGCGTTTCCCGCGGGAAAACCGGGTCTACTTCCTCGAATGCGCGGCCAATTCCGGCATGGAGTGGCGCGGTGCACAGCTCAACGGCTGCCAGTACACCCACGGCATGGTGCACAACGTCATGTATACCGGCGTTCAGCTCAAGCACCTTCTCAACGAAGCCGGCCTCAAGCCCAATGCCAAATGGCTGCTGCCGGAAGGCGCCGACGCCTCCGCCATGACGCGCTCGGTTCCGCTGGAAAAAGCGCTCGACGACTGCCTCGTTGCCTTCAAGATGAATGGCGAGGCGCTGCGGCCCGAACAGGGTTATCCGGTGCGTCTGGTGGTTCCCGGCTGGGAAGGCAATATGTGGGTCAAGTGGCTGCGCCGCATCGAGGTTGGCGACGAGCCCTGGCACCACCGCGAGGAAACGTCGAAATATACCGACCTGCTCGCCAACGGAACGGCGCGGCGCTTTACCTGGGAGATGGACGTCAAGTCGGTCATTACCAATCCCAGCCCGCAGGCGCCGATCACCCATGGTCGCGGCCAGACGGTGATCACCGGGCTTGCCTGGTCAGGTGCGGGCAAGATCAGCCGCGTCGACGTGACCATCGACGGCGGCCGGAACTGGCACGCCGCCCGGGTTGACGGACCCAGCCTGTCGAAATCGCTGCACCGCTTCTATTTCGACTTCGACTGGGACGGGTCGGAACTGCTGATCCAGTCGCGTGCCATGGACGAGCATGGCAATGTCCAGCCGACCAAGGAAATGCTGCGTTCGGTGCGCGGTGAAAACTCGATCTATCACAACAATGGTATCCAGACCTGGCATGTCAGGGGCGACGGGAGTGCGGAAAATGTCGAGATTTCTTAAACTTGCAGTTTTCGCCGGCGCGCTGGCCGCCCTGCCCGCCGCAACGCTGGGCACTGCCCAGGCACAGGATGCGGATGCCGGTGAAAAGGTCTTCCGCAAGTGCAAGGCCTGCCACGCGGTCGGCGAAGGCGCCGGCAACAAGGTTGGGCCCCATCTCAACGATTTGTTCGGCCGCACCGCCGGCATGATCAGAGACTTCAAATACTCGAATGCGATGAAGGCTGCCGGTGAAGGTGGCCTGGTGTGGGACGATGAAAGCATCGCCACCTATCTCATCAATCCGAAGGACATGGTGAAAGGCACGAAAATGGCCTTTGCCGGACTGAAGAAGGATGAAGACCGGGCCGATGTCATCGCCTATCTGAAGACCTTCTCGGCAGGTGGCGGCGAAGAAGCGCCGGCGACGCAGGAAAGCAAGGCTGAGGAACCGGAAGCAAAGACCGAAATGGCGGCAGCAGCACCTGCCGTCATGGCGAAGGATGTTGCCGTGCCCGAACACGGCGTGTTCCATCTCGGCCGCGAGGCGCTCAACGAGGAGATCGCTGCCTGGGACATCGACATCCGGCCGGACGGCACGGGGCTTCCCGTGGGCAGGGGAACGGTTGCCCAGGGCGAGCCGATCTATGCCGACAATTGCGCTGTCTGCCATGGCGATTTCGGCGAGGGCACGGGCCGCTGGCCGGTGCTCGCCGGTGGCCATGACACGCTGACGGAAGAACGGCCTGAAAAGACCATTGGCTCCTACTGGCCATATCTTTCGACGGTTTACGACTATGTGCGCCGGGCGATGCCCTTCGGCAATGCCCGCTCGCTGTCGGATGACGACGTCTACGCGCTGACAGCCTATCTGCTCTATCTCAACGACGTCGTCACCGATGAGGACTTCGAACTGTCGAACGAGAATTTCACGGATATCCACCTGCCCAATGAAGAGAACTTCTTCATGGATGACCGGGCCAGCGAGCCGCACTACGCGGAAAAGAGCGAGCCCTGCATGAAGGACTGCAAGGCGGAACCGGCGAAGATCACCATGCGCGCCAGGGTTCTCGACGTGACGCCTGAAGGCGAGGACGGGGAAGGAGCCGGCGCCATCGAATAGCCGAAGTTCGCAGGAGAGCCGGCGCCAGGGAGAGGCGCCGGGCAAACAATACGGGAGGAGTGTGGTGCCAACGCGCACGACGGTCAGGATGACGGTTTTTTCCATGCTGCTTGCAGCAGGCATGGGCGTTGCAACGGCCACTTCCCCTGCCCCCGCCAATGCCCAGCAGATGGCCAATGCCCAGCAAACTGCGGCAGAACCCGATCCGGCCGGCGAAAGGCTGTTTCGCGCCTGCAAGTCCTGCCACGAGGTGGGCGCCAACGCCAAACACAAGGTCGGTCCGCATCTCGACGGCGTCATCGGCCGCATTGCCGGAAGCCTTGAGGATTTCCGCTATTCGAAGGCAATGCGGGCGGCCGGTGAAGGCGGACTTGCCTGGTCGGAGGAAAACCTGCACGCCTATCTTGCCAAGCCGCGGGACTTCATTCCCGGCAACCGCATGTCCTATCGCGGCATGGCCTCGGCGGAAGACCGCACCACGCTGATCACCTGGCTTGCCAACGTATCTGCCGCGGCCCCGGCGGAAAATCCGGTTTCCGAGCAAACCAGCGCTATTCCCGGCTTTTCCGAGGCTCTGCTCGAAGTCGAGGGCGATCCGGAATATGGCGAATATCTCGCCGGCGAATGCGTGACCTGCCACCAGCCGACCGGCCATGTCGAGGGTATTCCCTCCATCGTCGGCCTGCCGCGCGACTACTTCATCCGCTCGCTGTTTGAATACAAGAACAACATTCGCTCCAACGAGGTGATGAAACTGAGGGTCGGCAACCTTTCCAACGAAGAGATTGCAGCCCTTGCAGCCTATTTCGGAAGCCTGGAACCGCAATGAGACCCAGCCGGTGGCGCCGGCGGACAACTGAAGGAGAACGCCATGACCAGAGTGAACAGACGGCAGTTTTCAACACTGCTCGGGGCCGGCGCGGCATCGCTGTCCCTGCCCTATTATGCCCGTGCGCAGGCCAAGCCGCGCGTGGTGGTAATCGGCGGCGGCGCCGGCGGCGCAACGGCTGCACGCTACATCGCCAAGGATTCGGAGGGGGCGATCGATGTCACGCTGATCGACGATTCCGAAACCTTCACCACCTGCTTCTTTTCCAACCTGTATCTGGGCGGCTTCCGCGACTTCGGCTCGATCACCCACGGCTACGACAAGCTGCAGTCGGACTACGGCATCACCAAGGTGACCGGCATGGCGACGGGTGTCGACCGGGGCGCAAAGACCGTCACCATGGCCGATGGGGCAACCATCCCCTATGACCGGCTGGTCGTGTCGCCGGGCATCGACCTGATCTGGGATTCGATCGAGGGCTATTCGGAAGAAGCCGCCCAGATCGCACCCCATGCCTGGAAGGCCGGGCCGCAGACTCAGCTTTTGAAGGAAAAGCTCGATGCCGTTTCCAACGGTCAGCAGATCGTAATGGTGGCACCGCCCAACCCCTATCGCTGCCCGCCGGGACCCTATGAGCGCATCTCGATGATGGCACATGTGCTGAAGTCGAAAGGCGTCGATGCCAAGATCATCGTTCTCGACCCGAAGGAGAAGTTTTCCAAGCAAGGCCTTTTCCAGGAAGGCTGGGAAAAGCACTATCCGGGCATGGTCGAGTGGTACGGCCCCGATGTTCATGGCGGCATCAAGAGCGTCGACGTGGCCGCCGGCACGGTGGAAACCGATCTCGACACCTTCAAGGGCGATCTGCTCAACATCATCCCGGCGCAGAAGGCCGGCATGATCGCGGCAGCCGCCGGGCTGACCGATGATTCCGGCTTCTGTCCGATCGATGCCACCTCGATGCGCTCGACGGTGGATGAAAACATCTTCGTCATCGGCGACGCCTCGATTGCCGGCGCAATGCCGAAATCGGGCTTCTCGGCCAACAGCCAGGCCAAGGTTGCGGCGATGAACATTCGCGGCGAACTGATCAGTTCGAAAGTGTTTCCGGCGAAGTATTCCAACACCTGCTGGAGCCTAATCGAGACCGATGACGGCGTGAAGGTCGGCGCACAATATGCGCCCTCCGAGGGCAAGATCGCCTCGACCTCCTCCTTCATCTCCCAGACGGGCGAGGATGCGGCTGTCCGCAAGGCAACCTACGAGGAATCGATCGGCTGGTATGCCGGGATCACAGCCGACATGTTCGGCTGATCTCCCAAGGCTCTTCACGGCCCTTCGGGGCCGCGGTTTCCGCCTTCCGGTGGCGCGCCCTTTCGAGGGCGCGCCTTTTTGCCGACAGGCCGCACTTCTGCGGTTCTGCAGTGAAATTCCGGTTGCATTCTCCCCTGCACGCCATCATCCTGCGCAGCCACAGGCGGGCGTAGCTCAATGGCAGAGCAGAAGCTTCCCAAGCTTACGACGAGGGTTCGATTCCCTTCGCCCGCTCCATATCCCTTCCTGCAGGCAATCGGGAAAAGGCGCGTACGGCCCTATGATGTTTTCCGTTCGGCCGCTTCCCGGGTTTGCGTGTGCCTCGTCTTCAGCGCTTCTATGATTTCCACATCCTGTTCACGTGGAGCGGGTTGACCAAAGAAATATCCCTGGATTTCGACGCAACCTTCCTCGCGAACCCGGTCAAGCTGAGCCTGTGTTTCGACGCCTTCCGCGACGGTCGTGACGCCAAGACGCGTGCCGAGATCGGCAACCGCCTTCACCACAGCAGCACTTTCCGGGCGATCAACAGCTTCCTTGACGAAGGAACCATCTATCTTGATCTTGTCGAGCGGCAGCAGGCGCACATGGGAAAGAGAAGAATAGCCGGTTCCAAAATCGTCGAGTGCAATCCGTACCCCCATGTCGTGGAGCCGGCGCAAGTCATCCATGCCGGCTGTCTCGGCATCCAGTATCGCCGTTTCCGTTACTTCGATCTCCAGCCGGTCGGGCGAAAGACCCGAGCCCACCAGGGCGGAGAGTACAGCCGGAGCCAATGTGCCTCTGCCGAGCTGTACTCCGGAGATATTGACTGCGACACGCACGTCATCGTTGCGCCTGGCCGTATCATGGCAGGCCTGTTTGAGGACGAAGTCGCAAAGCTTGTCGATCAGGCCGCTCTGCTCCGCGACCGGGATGAAATCAGCGGGTGAAATCCAGCCCCTTTGCAGGTGGAACCAGCGTATGAGAGCCTCTTGCGCGGTCATCTCGCCGGTTTCGGCATTGACGATGGGTTGATAGAACACAAACAGGCTGTCTTCGGCTTCCAGAGCCTCGCGCAGATCACCTTCCAGCTGCGCGCGGTCCTGAATGCGGGTTTCCAGTTCCGCACAGAAGACGTTTGCCTGTCCCTTGCCTGCAGATTTGGCTTCATAAAGGGCCAGGTCGGCCCTGGTGAAAAGAACATCGGCTTCCCTGCCGTGTTCCGGTGCAAGTGCGATGCCAACCGATACCCCGATCCGAATGCTCGTATCCTTGCCGAGGACATACGGCACGCTGAGGGATTTGATGATGCGCCTTGCAAAGGTGGTTGCAGACCCGGCGGTTTCGCAGGGCATCAGGACAGCGAACTCATCGCCCCCCAGCCGGCCCACTGTTATCGCTGTTTCCTTGCACGCTGAATGCAGACGGACAGCGACCTTTGCGAGCAACTCATCTCCAACGGAATGCCCTCTCGTATCGTTGACCAGCTTAAACCCATCAAGGTCGATGTAGAGCAGAGCAACCTGACCCGTCGTTTTGAGAGCTTCCGCCAGCTTCTCGCGAAAGGTCACGCGGTTGGGCAAGCCGGTCAGCGTGTCATAGTGGGCCAGTTGGCGGATACGGTTTTCAGCTTTCACCTCATTGGTGACAAGTGCCCAGGTGAGCATCGGGCCAATGTAGCTTCCGTCGTCGGCGGTGACCGCCGAGACCTTCAAATCCAGAACCTCCGGCCCCAGATTGATGCGGGCGCTGTGCGGCAGATTTTCGGGGCTGCTCAAAATCCGCCGTTGATGGGCGGGGTTCTTGTGGAAGACGTCAATGGACATGCCAAGCAGGTCTTCGGAACTGATCGGCAGCAAATGCTCGATTTTTCTTATGAGCCTTTTTGAAGTCTCGTTTGCATAGGTGATCTTGAAGGCTTCCGGATCCACCGTCATCACCGCGACAGGCATATCGTCAATCATACGCATAAGCCGGCTTTGTTCTTCCTGCTCGCGGCGCGCTTCTGTCTGCGCATTGACCATGCTTTCGAAGTTGTTCTGGTTGATGGATAGAATCGCCAGCATTCCTACGGAAACGAATGCGATGTTGATTGCTGCAGCGATGAACGTCGGCTGCCCCGTGGTCATGAAAAAGATGACAAAAGCGCTGTTGACGATCAAGGCAACGTTCCAGGCAGCAGAGCGCAAGTGCATCAGGCTGAAGATGCACGTAATCACCGTGATCGCCATATAAAGGGCTATGTGGGACTGGGTGTAGGCGTCGCCATACGGGAAAAGCAGCAATGCCCAGGTCGTAAAGGCAAGCGAGATGCCTACGGCGAGGTAGTTGGTTCGCTCCGTGACGCGCAAGACCATTTCCGAGGTCGGTTCGACATCGCGCGTGTTCCACCAATACAGACTGCATACGGCGCAGAGGACCGTCAGCGCAATTGGCACCAGAACTGCCAGCCAAAAGGGGGCTATCTCAACATGCGTTGCGGCAAGCGCCCAAGTGCTTGACAACAGTATGAAATACATTGTCGGCAATTGGCGGGATAACGAACGATACTGCGCCTTGAGCAATTCCGGATTTGCTACCGGAACGGCCATGATATCTGCAAAACGCTTTATCAATTTGCATTTCCAAATGCCGCCCCAAGCATCGATGGATGGTTGTTTCTCTACCCCAAGAAGATTATTTCAGCGTGAATATATTGGGTACAATGATTACTTGTTCCGCCCAGGTAAACCGGGCCTGAACCTTTCCGGTTTCAACAATAGCGGCGACTTCGGAGCAGCGGGTGGACAGGCGGGCCTGCGCCTGTAAAAGTGCCGATTGAAGACAGATCAATCCAGACAACAGGAGTTGCCCGATGGCGCGTTTCGCCTATCACCTTTTTCCTTATCTTTCCGACAATTACGGCGTTCTGATCCACGACCCTGAAAGCGGCGCCACGGCTGCAATCGATGCGGGTGACGGCGGGGCCGTGCTGGCGGCGCTGGAGGAAAAGGGCTGGAACCTGACTGACCTGTGGATCACCCATCACCATGCAGATCATACCGATGGCGTTTCCCTCGTGAAGGAGAAGACCGGCTGCACCGTGACCGGACCGAAGGGCAAGTCCTCGGCGATTGCCGGGATCGACCGCGAGGTCGGCGAAGGTGACACGTTCGGATTTGCCGGCGCCGAAGTCCGGGTTATCGAAACGCCCGGGCACACCCTCGACATGATCAATTTCCACCTGCCTTCCGAAGGCGTGGTCTTTACCGGCGACACGCTGTTCGCGCTGGGGTGCGGGCGGGTGTTCGAGGGCGATTTTGCCATGATGTGGGACAGTCTGTCGAAACTGATGAAGCTGCCTGCCGATACGGTGATCTATTCCTCGCATGAATACACGCTGGCGAATGCCAAATTCGCGCTCAGCGTCGATCCGGACAATCCGGCGCTTAAGGCGCGGGCGGCGAAATTCGAGGCAATGCGGGCAGACGGCAAGCCGACGGTCCCCAGCACCCTGGCCGAGGAACTGGCGACCAATCCCTTCCTGCGCGCCGCCGATTCCGGCATCCGGGCGCATCTCGGCATGGAAGGCGAAAGCGATGCGGCGGTATTCGCCGAAATCCGCAGCCGAAAGGACAATTTCTGAGCCGTTTGCGGGCGAGCGCGAAACGTGCTCCCCTCTTGCACATCGGGCCCAAACACATTATGTCCCGTCGCGAGTTGAAGAGGCCTCACCAGAGGCCTTTTTCATATGTCTCAATACACTGTAAGCGACAGGAAGAAGTCCCATGGCAAAAGAGAAGTTTGAGCGTTCGAAGCCGCACTGCAACATCGGCACGATTGGCCACGTTGACCACGGCAAGACGACGCTGACGGCTGCGATCACGAAGTATTTCGGCGAGTTCCGCGCCTATGACCAGATTGACGGTGCGCCTGAAGAGAAGGCGCGCGGCATCACGATCTCGACGGCCCATGTGGAATACGAGACGGAAGCGCGCCACTACGCCCACGTCGACTGCCCCGGCCACGCCGACTATGTGAAGAACATGATCACGGGTGCTGCGCAGATGGACGGCGCGATCCTGGTGTGTTCGGCTGCCGACGGCCCGATGCCGCAGACCCGCGAGCACATTCTTCTGGCCCGCCAGGTCGGCGTTCCGGCGATCGTCGTGTTCCTCAACAAGGTCGACCAGGTCGACGATGCGGAACTGCTGGAACTGGTCGACATGGAAGTTCGCGAGCTTCTGTCTTCCTACGAGTTCCCGGGCGACGACATTCCGATCGTCAAGGGTTCGGCGCTGGCAGCGCTTGAGGGCCGCGATCCGGAGATCGGCGAGAATGCGATCCGCGAACTGATGGCAGCCGTTGATTCCTACATCCCGCAGCCCGAGCGCCCGATCGACCAGCCGTTCCTGCTGCCGATCGAGGACGTGTTCTCGATTTCCGGCCGCGGCACGGTTGTGACGGGCCGCGTCGAGCGTGGCGTGATCAACGTTGGCGACGAGATCGAGATCGTCGGCATCCGCGACACCAAGAAGTCGACCTGCACGGGCGTCGAGATGTTCCGCAAGCTGCTTGACCGCGGCGAGGCCGGCGACAACGTTGGCGTTCTGCTGCGCGGCATCGAGCGTGACGGCGTCGAGCGCGGCCAGGTGCTGTGCAAGCCGGGTTCGGTCAAGCCGCACAAGAAGTTCAAGGCGGAAGCCTACATCCTGACGAAGGAAGAGGGTGGCCGTCATACGCCGTTCTTCACCAACTACCGTCCGCAGTTCTATTTCCGCACGACGGACGTGACGGGGATCGTGCATCTGCCGGAAGGCACCGAGATGGTGATGCCGGGCGACAACATCACGATGGATGTGGAACTGATCGTGCCGATCGCCATGGAAGAGCGCCTGCGCTTCGCCATCCGCGAAGGCGGCCGCACCGTCGGTGCAGGCATCGTCGCCGCAATCGTCGAGTAATCGGCAGTTTCATCAAGATTGAAAAGGCGGGCTCCGGCCCGCCTTTTTGTTTGGCGCCTGCAACGCAAAAGCCTTGCAAACCAACCGCCTTTGGCGCTATCAAGCGCCTGCCTTCGACGGCCACAGGGGTATAGCTCAGTTGGTAGAGCGACGGTCTCCAAAACCGTAGGTCGCGGGTTCAAATCCTGCTGCCCCTGCCATTTTCCAGATACCATGAGGCGCGCCCATGATCCGTGCGGTTCTGTTCGACAAGGACGGCACGCTCATCGATTTCGAGCGCACCTACGGGCCGGCCACAGCGCAGGTGATGATGGCCCTTGCCGGCAATGACGCCGGGCTTGCGGCGCGGCTTGCCGAACCCGCCGGCTTCGATCTGGCGACGCTTGCCTTCCACCCGACCTCGATGATCATCGCCGGAACGGCGCGCGACATGGCGCAAAGCTGGGGCAGCCTGCTGGGCGAGAGCGACACCATGGCGCTGATTGCGCGCATCGATGCGCTTTATCTCGATTACAGCCGAGCCAGTGTCGCGCTGTTCGAGGCGACGATGCCGGCGCTCACAAGCCTGAAGGGACGCGGCCTGCCGCTCGGCATCGCCACCAATGACAGCGAGGCCGGCGCGCGCGACCATGCCGAACAGGCCGGCATCCATCACTTCTTCGATTTCTTCGCCGGTCACGACAGCGGTCACGGCTACAAGCCGGGGCCGGGCATGGTGCTGGCCTTTGCCGAGGCGACCGGCTTCGAGCCGTCCGAAATCGCCATGGTCGGCGACAGCCTCAACGATCTCAAGGCTGCAAGCGCGGCGGGCGCGGTGCGCATCGGCGTTACCTCGGGCCTTGCGGCGGCTGAAGAACTCATCCCCGAAAGCGACCACGTGCTCGATGGCATTGGCGCCCTGCCCGCCCTCATTGCCGAACTCAACGCATAGACACTGCGGGACGGCTTGCAGCCAAGCGCATTTCCTGCCCTACTGGCCGCCGGATTGCGCGCCACGGAAAACAGCCCGAGACAGACCATGACCGACTATTCCCGATTGCTCGGACCGGAAATCACCGCCTTCATCGCGCGGGTCGATGCCTGTTATCCGGCCGATACGGCGCAGCGCAGCGTTGAACAACAGCGCGACATCTACAACGCCATGTGCAAGGTCTTTCACGCCGGCCACCCCGATGGCGTGACGGCCAAAGACGATGCGTTGACGGCCGACAGCCGCACGATCCCGATCCGCCGCTACACCCCGCCCGAAACGCACGGCGAGGCGCTCGTCATCTATTATCACGGTGGCGGCTTCGTCGTCGGCGGGCTGGAGAGCCATGACGATGTCTGCGCGGAAATCTGTGCCGCAACCGGCTTTCCTGTTGTCTCGGTGGATTACCGGCTGGCGCCGGAACATATCCATCCGGCGCAGAGCGACGACGCCATTGCAGCCTTCCGCCAGCTGGCGGCAGATCATGACGGGCCGGTGATCGTCTGCGGCGACAGCGCGGGCGGCACGCTGAGCGCCGCCGTCTGCCATACGGTACGCGGCGAAGCAAAGGCGCCGGCGGGACAGGTGCTGATCTATCCGGCGCTGGGCGGCGACGAGAGCAAGGGCTCCTATGTTGCCCACGCTGACGCACCAGGGTTCACCACCGCCGACATGAAAGCCTATAACGCGTTGCGCAGCGGCGGGCGGGCAATCAGCGGCGATCCGACCTTCAAGCCGCTGATGGACACGGATTTTTCCGGCCTGCCGCCCACCGTCATGGTCTCTGCCGGGTGCGACCCGCTCAACGACGACTGCCGGGACTATCGCGACGCGCTGAGGGCTGCCGGCGTCAAGGCGCACTGGGTCGAGGGAAAGGGCCTGATCCACGGCTTTCTGCGCGCGCGCCACACGGCGGAGCCGGCAAGGCTGGCTTTTGCCGAGATCACCGGGGCAGTTGCCGCCCTCGGCAAGGGGCAATGGCCCTACTGATGCGCTGGGGCCTGTTCTGCGGGCTCTTCATGCAAGGAAGGATTTCGCCTTCATCGTCCCGGGAACTCCAACGCCAAGCCGCTTGAGGATCGTCGGCGCGATCTGGCGCTGGTCGATGATGCCATCACCCCTTGCGAACTCCTTCTTCAGCTTCGCCTCCCCGAACCAGTAGAGCGCGGTATCCTGCTGCAAATCCTCGCGGCCGCCGTGATGGCCGCGATCGGTCTGGCCGTGATCGGCGGTGACGATCACCTCATAGCCCATATCCAGCCATTTCGGCAGGAAGGCTGCCAGCATCCCATCCATGGTGTAGCAGGCCTTGTCCATGGTGACGTTGTCGTGGCCGAAGCGGTGGCCCATGGAATCGAGCGTACAGGTGTGCAGGATGCCGTAATCGATGCCGTGGCGAGCACACAGCATGGTCAGCGTGGCGAACAGGTCGGCATCGCAGGGCGTCATCTGGTTGTCGTGGTTGTAGCCGGTCATCGTGTGGAAACGGCCATGATGGATCGGCCCTTCCGGCTCGTCATATTCGATGTCGCGGACAAGGTCGAAAGGATAGCGGTTGAAGAATTCCGACCAGTAGGAATGGGTCACCGCGCCGCTCTTGCCGCCGGCCCTTGCAATCTCGGAAAAGATGTCGGGCTGGGCAACGCGAAAGCGCACCTCGTTGGAGTGGATGCCGTGGATCTGCGCCTCGACGCCGGTATGGATCGTCGCATAACAGGGGCCGGAGACCGAAGGCAGGCAGGCGCGGTGCCTTGCCACCTGGGCATGGCCTGAATCCACCCAGCCTTCCAGATTGCCGAACAGGCGGCGAAAATTGCGCCACGGCACACCATCGAGGATGATCAAAAGCAGCTTGTTTTTCATGGTGCTAACCTGTTCCGCTCAAAAATTGATTCCGTTACTCACCACGGTTTTTCATCCTTGCCAAGCACCCACGTTTTCAAACACAGTGACCCGTCATGATGACGGAAAAAGGATGCCCATGAAAATCGTCAGCGAATTTCCCCGCCAGGTGATCGAACATCCCGACATGACGGTCACCATGTCCGACGGCTGCCGGCTTTCAGCCCGCGTCTGGCTGCCTGAGGATGCGGAAACAAACCACGTTCCGGCGATCCTCGAACATCTGCCCTACCGCAAGCGCGACGGCACGATTGCCCGCGATGAGCATACCCATCCCTGGTTGGCTGGTCACGGCTATGCCTGCATCCGCGTCGACATGCGGGGAAGCGGCGATTCCGACGGGCTGATGGAAGACGAATACACGCCGCAGGAGCTTCAGGATGCCTGCGAGGTGATCGCCTGGGCTGCTTCCCAGCCGTGGTGCAACGGCAAGGTCGGCATGATGGGGATTTCCTGGGGCGGCTTCAATTCGCTGCAGGTGGCAGCCCTGAAACCCCCTGCCCTCAAGGCCATCATCACCCTGTGTTCGACCGTCGACCGCTATGCAGACGACATCCATTACAAGGGCGGTTGCCTGTTGGGCGAGAATTTCGGCTGGGCCACGACCATGCTCGCCTATTCCTCGCGACCGCCGGACCTCGCGCTGGTCGGCAACCGCTGGCACGAAATGTGGATGCACCGTCTCAACCACCAGCCCTTCCACATCCAGGAATGGCTGCGTCATCAGTGGCGGGATGATTTCTGGAAACACGGTTCGGTCTGTGAAGACTACGGCGCCATCGATGCGGCGGTGCTCTCCATCGGCGGCTGGCATGACGGCTATCGCAACACCATGGCGCATCTGGCGGAAAACCTGCCGAAACACGGCAATGACAAGGTCAAGGCGATTGCCGGGCCGTGGATTCACAAATACCCCCACATCGCCAAGCCGGACCCGGCCATCGACTTCCTCGGGGAGGCCAAACGCTGGTGGGACAAATGGCTGAAGGACGAGAACACCGGGGTTGAAGCCGATCCCGCCTTCCGGCTATGGCTGATGGATTCGGTTGCGCCGAAGCCCTGGCTGCCGGTGCGGCCGGGGCGCTGGATTGGCTGCGAACAGTGGCCCGATCGGGCAATCGAGACCAGAACGCTGGCGCTTGGCAAGCATGTGCTGGGTGTAGACAGGCCTGGTAAAGCGGAGTCCTTTTCCCTTTCCATCTGCTCACCGCAGGATTGCGGGCGGGCGGGCGGCGAATATTTCCCCTTTGCCTATGGTGACGAACTGCCGGACGAGCAGACACCGGACGATGAGAAATCGCTCTGTTTCAACGGCGAAACGCTTGCCGGGACCCTGGATATCGTCGGCGCGCCGAAGGTTCGCCTGGCGCTTTCCTCCGACAAGCCCTGCGCCCAGATTGCCGTGCGGCTTTGCGATCTCAGACCGGACGGCACTTCGGCGCTGATCACCATGGGAATGCTGAACCTGACCCATCATGGCTCGCACGAGCATCCCGAAGCGCTTGTTCCCGGCGAGACCTTTGAGGTGGAACTCGCGCTCGATCAGATTGCCTACCGCATTCCGGCAGGCCACCAGCTGCGGCTGGCGGTTTCAACCGCCTACTGGCCATGCAACTGGCCATCGCCGGAAGCTGCCACGGTGACGGTTAGCAGCGGGGAGTTGGACCTGCCGCTGCGCCCGCTTGCCGGGGAAGACGAGTGGACGTTCGATCCGCCCCAAGGCGCGCCGGCCTGGAAGATCGAGGTGCTGCGTCCTGCCCGCTACCGTCGCGAGACGGCCAAGGACGGTGAAACCGGCCAGACACTGGTGCTCGTCGATGCCGATGCAGGCGAGCAGCGCGATCTCAACCACGGGCTGGTTTCGGGTTCGCGTACCTGGGAGCGCTGGGCAATCGATCCCGACGACCCGACGTCCGCAAGCGTCAACATCGACGTCGAAAAGACCGGCGGCCGCGACGGACAGATGTGGAAGACCCGCGCGGAGACACGGATGACCTGCGACAGGGAGAATTTCTTCGTCAAAGCCAATCTGAAATGCTGGGAGAACGAAACGCTGGTCTTCGAACGGGATTATGCCGACACGATCCCGCGCAAGCTTGTCTGAACGCCCTATGTGCCGCAGAAGGTGCGGTGGACGACCTCGTCAGGCTGCGGCGGCAAGGCGTATCTTTCAAGTCCTTCCCGGCGTTCGAACGGTTTCGAGACCGCTTGCAGCAGCTTTTCCATCGGCTCGAAATTGCCGGAGTGCTCGGCCTCGCGGATTGCTTCCTCGACGAGATGATTGCGCGGGATGTAGACCGGATTGGCGCGCCGAAGCCTATCGCGGATTGCATTGCTCTTGCCTTCCGCTTCAAGGCGCTTTCGCCACTTTTCCAGCCAGGGTTCGAAATCCTCGGCACCCTCAAACACTGTATCGAAAACGCCGCTTTCCTTTTCCACCACGAAGGTTTCCAGCGCGGCAAAACCGCTGGTGAAATCGATGCCCGCCTTGTGCAGCACGGTGAGAAAATCGAGGATCAGGGGCCGGTCGGTTTCAGCGGGTGCAGTGAGCCCGAGCTTTGCGCCCATGGCTTCAAGCCAGTAGCCGGCGAAAGCCGTATCGAAACCGTCGAGAACCTTTACAGCCGCCTCAGCGGCCGCCTCCTGCCCGCCATCGGCCAGTACCAGCAGCGCCTCGGCAAGCCGCGTCAGGTTCCATTTGGCGATCATCGGCTGCGCGCCATAGGCATAGCGGCCCTGCTGGTCGATGGAGGAATAGACCTTGTAGTGCTCGTAATGGTCCATGAACGCGCAGGGACCGTAATCGATGGTCTCGCCGGAAATGGTCATGTTGTCGGTGTTCATCACGCCATGAATGAAGCCGACGGCCATCCATTTGGCGATCAGCGATGCCTGCCGGTCGATGACGGCTCCAAGCAGTGCGAGCGGCAGGTTCTCCGCCGTTTCGATCTGCGGATAATGACGCGCAATCGCATAATCAAGCAGGGTCTTCAGGCTTTGGATGTCGCCCCTTGCGGCGAAATGCTGAAACGTGCCGATGCGCAGATGGCTTGCCGCCACCCTTGTCAGCACGGCGCCCGGGTGGATCTGCTCGCGGATGACCATCTCGCCGGTGGTGGCAATCGCCAGGCTGCGGGTCGTCGGAATGCCCAGTGCATGCATCGCCTCGCTGACCACATACTCGCGGATCACCGGGCCGAGCGCCGCGCGGCCATCGCCGCGACGTGAAAACGGCGTCGGGCCGGAACCCTTTAGCTGGATGTCGAAACGCTCGCCGTCCTTCGTTACCACCTCGCCCAGCAGCGCCGCACGGCCATCGCCGAGACCGGGATTGAACTGACCGAACTGGTGGCCCGAATAGGCCATGGCAACAAGCCTGCCTCCGTTGCCCGGCGCGGCGTTGCCGGCGAAGAGATCGGCCAGCGCCTGTTCCCCGACCCCGTCGAGTTCGAGACCGAGCTTTTCGGCCAGCGGGCCGTTCAGCCTGACGAGTTTTGCCGCGCGCACCGGCGACGGCGCCACCAGCGCGTGAAAGCTTTCCGGCAGCGCTGCGTAGCTTTGTTCAAGCCCCAATGCCGGTATGGCAGCGATAACAGACGTCTTGACAGCTCCGCTCACGGGTTTCGTGCTCCTTTGACGGCTTCCCTTTCCAATTTAGGGTATTTGCGGCAGACTTTCACCCCGCCGGAATCAAATCATCCCGGCGAAGCCGGGGACATTCTCAGCATGCGGTCGGTACACGATCTGGAGGACAGCACGGAACTGGAAATGCCGGACAGGCCGGGCGGAAAGACCTTCCGGCCCCACTGGCAATTGTTCGTTCCGACGCTGGTCATTCTGGCTGGCTACGGGCTTTCGCTGGTCTACCTGTGGGCAACGGGACGCTCGGGCAGCGGGCTGTTCCGGCTGTTTGCCATTGTCGCTGCCATCGGCGTGCCGCTGCTCGCAGCCCATGCCTTTCTGCGCTACGAAACCGTGCGCGTACGGCTTGGCAAGCAGCGCATCCTGTTTCACCCAGGCTGGCCAAGGCGCGATGCAAGGGAAATTCCCTCCGAACTCGTTTCCGCCGTCAGGGTCAAGCGCGGGCTTGCCGGAAGGCTGTTCGGCGGCGGCACGCTGGTAATCGAAACGACGACGGGCGGGCGCATCGCGGTTGCCGATCTGCGCGCGCCGGACGTTCTCGCCGAGGAAATCCAGCGAATGCGCGCAGGAGCGGGTTAGAGCGCGCCATGCTCAGACGCCCCGATCTCCCGTTTCGGCCTGCGTCTCCACCCCTTCGACGATATAGCGCCAGTCGCTGCGCAGGGTTGCATCAAGCGGCCAGCAGGTGGTCAGCACCAGCAGGCGTTCCGGCGCATGCCGGTCGATGCCCGGCGCGTCGTATCTGGCGACCCAGGCCCGGCGGATGCGGTACTGGCGCTGCGTGCCGTCGGCGGTTTCGACCGTTACGAGATCGTTCTTGCGCAGATCGCCCAGCCATCTGAAATGGGTGTCGCGATGGGCCGAGAATACGGCAGCACCCGTTTCGCCCGGCTTTGCACTGCCAGGCAGATGACCGGGCCCGAAGGCAAGCGCCTCGCCGCTGACATTGTCGAGCACGATGTTCTCGGCACCGATGCGAGGTGCCGAAATCCGGGCAAAGGGCCGGATGTCGGCCCAGGCCCAGGGCTTTCCCGGAGTGCCGGTTTCAGCCGAAGCCAGAAAGGCGTGGTCGAGCATCGCCTGCGCCACCATGGCCTTGCCCTTGATCCAAAGCCCGTCGGCGAAAAAAGCCAGACCGGCGAGAAATATCCCGCCGGTGACGGCGTGGCGGAGCTTGGGCCGCCAGCGCCAGGTCTTTCTGCCGGTTTCCGGCTCGCCGCTCATGGCAGGCGGCTCCGGGCATCGGCGTTGCGGGCAGCTTCCGCACGGCGCACCTTGCGGCCAACGCGGCCATACATGCGCAGGATGACGCCGGTCATCACCGCCAGCAGCATCAGGATCAGACCGATGATCATGTTGCGCTCTGCGGGCGTTGCCGTTTGCGGCAGTGTCAGCGCCTGATTGGCGCGGGCGACTTCGGCGGCTGCCTCGCTCGTCGGCGCTGCGGCGACCAGTTGCGTTGCCTGCTTGCGGAAGTTCTGCAGGAAGGTCTTCTGCGGGCTCGGTACATCGCCCTGTACATCCGCCTCTTCATCGGCAAACCACTTGTCGGCATCCCAGCCGGCAGGCAGGTTGAGCGGCAGCTTGGTGGAGGATACGTCCTCTCCCTCGGGCCGGGTGACCTTGACGTCGACGGCAACCAGGCTGGTGCGGCTCGAAACCAGATGATGGGCAAGTGCGACCTCCTCGACCTCGCGGTTCAGCACCTCCCAGTCGGTGCCGTAGGAGCGTTCGGCTTCGAGCGCCGCAATCTTGCGCCGGGCCCAAAGCTTGCCGATACCCTCGCCCTTGGTGGCCTGGGCGAGGTCCATGTTGACCTGCCACGGGTTGCCGGCAAAATCGCCGCCGATCGCCAGCATGCCTTCCGGCTTGTCCGTGACGGCAGCCAGCACGACCGGCTCGCCCAGATACAAGTCGGGCAGAGGATCGGGGCTGACCTCAGACAACTTCGCCCCGACCCCCGCCCCGCCGGCCATTTCGGCCGACAGCCCGGTCATGACCGGGTTTTCCAGTTTGGCGAAGAAAGCCCCCATTTTCTCGCGCACCTCGCTGGTAGCGCCGATATGGGTAAAGGTGCCGCGGCCCAGTTCGGCAGCCCGCGTCATGAAAAAGGAGTTCGGCGCCGAGCCGATACCGACGGTAAAGACCCGGCTGCGGCCGCGCTGCTGCGCAATGGCATCGAACAGTTGCTGCTCGTTGCCGATGGCGCCATCGGTGATGAAGACGACCTGGCGCACGCGCTCGGTGTCGCCTGCATTGCGGTCGATCAGCGCCGCCTGAAGCGCAGGCAGCATTTCCGTACCGCCATCGGCGGTCAGGCGGTTGACGAAGGCGCGGGCAATCGCGAGGTTCTCGCCATCGGCGCGCACCGCATCGTCGAACAGAATCTCGAACGTGTCGTCGAAGCGCACCACGTTGAAGGTATCGGCGGGTTTCAGCCGCGTCAGTGCATCGTCCAGCGCAAGCTTGGCCTGCTCGATGCTTTCGCCTGCCATGGAGCCCGAATTGTCGATGATGAAGATGACCTCACGGTCCTTCTTCGGCAGCTTGTCCGGCGCGATGCGTGGCGGCGTCAGAAAGGCGAGCAGATAGTGCTTGCCGTCGACTTCCTCGGTAAACAGCGCCGCATTGGGTGCCTCGCCCGTGGCGCGCCATTTCAGTTCGAAATCGCGGTCGGCAGGGACGGTGTCGTTCTTCAGCGTCAGGATTCGGGTTTCGGCGTCCTGCTCCTTGGAGGTGATTTCGTGATACGGGCTTTCGACCGTGCCGAGCGGGAAACCGGCTGCGAGCCGGACCGTCAGCGTGACGGGATTGATCTTGGCGTTTTCGCGCGGATCGAGAATGGGCGCTTCGATGGTGTCGCGGTCCGGCACCGGATCGACGACACCAAAACCGCTGCCGCCCTTGTTGTCGAAATCGACCATCTGGATGACGGGCTGCGGGTTGTAGCGCGGTGCCACCACCATGGGAAAGCGCAGCGAGAACTCGCCATGGTCCTGGCGCACGGTCTGCTGATATTCGATATAGACGATCACCGTCTCGCCGGGGCCGATATTGGCGATGTTGTTGGTAAAGAGGTTGTCGCGCTGCTGCTCCAGCAGGGCAGCCTTCCTGCCCTCACGCTTTGCTTCCTCGTAGATCTGGCGGGCTTCCTCGCGCACCTTGATGACGCCCTCGATCAGCCGGTCACCGACGCGCATTCTCAGCGTGTCGACGGCGCTGTCCTCGGGCAGCGGAAACACATAGATGCCCTCGACCCAGCCTTCGGAAGGGTTCTCGAAGCGCTGGGTGACCTTGACGCGGGCAATCGGGCCATTGACGGCGATATCGACATCGGTGGCAAGCCTCGGCGCCTCGACATACTGGCCGGGCCGTGTCGAGGGCAGCAGCAGCGCGCCCATGTTCATGTCGTTGGGGCGGACGAAACTGGCCTTGATGACGGGCATCGTATCGGCGGCCTGGCCCGCTGCCTGGCCTGCCGTTTGCGCGAAGGCGTTGCTGGCGGCAGACATCAGGCCGAAGCTGGCCAGCGCAATGGCGAAAATGACGGTGAGATTGACGGCAAGATGAAGCGCGACCTGACGGATGCGCAGTGCGGTATGGAGTTCCTGCATGCTTTCCCCTCCGGAATATTGCACGCCGTGCCTCACGGATCGTTGCGGCGGGCGGCGCTGCGGAAGGGAGCCCTCTTTTCCCTTGCCGCGACAGGACCGGCGGATCACCGGCCTTGAGAGGATGAAGCCCCAGTTCGGCGAGGATAGGCCGAAAAAACGGCGGTATCGGACAATTGTTGTGGCGAAAACGGGGCGAGGCAAGCGAAGCGCCGCCGCGTTCTGCTGCATTGGGGACCGGCAGACAAGCGGGGCGCAGGCCCGCGCCGTCGAGAGGTCCAGGATACGAACCGGGACCTTCCAGCATGCCACTTCCAGACAGCATGCCATGCCCCAAAAACCGAAGCCCCGCCGGATCCGCTTGTCGCGGGGCGGGGCTTTGGAGGTCTTGCACCCTTTCCTCACGGATTGGGCGCTTGTCTTGGCGCTCGACGTCGCCTGCTTTGCAGGCTCGTCTGCCGCCTTCGACGGCGCCATGCCTGCGGCATGGCTTGTCTGCCGCTTTTCGACGTCGGCGCTAATGCGCCTTGTCTTACTTAGCGGCCGGCGTGCTCGGTTGCGACCGGCATGTTGCGCAGGGCGGCGGATACCGACGGGCGCATGGCTCTTTCCGTCATGTTGTGACGGGTGCTGACCGAATGGCGGACGCCGAGTTTCAGGCCGTAGGCGAATTCGCGGATGGTGTCGAACATGGTAGATCTCCTCTCGAAAGAAAAGCATTGAACGTTTCGCAGCGCATATAGGCCTGTGCCTGCCCGGCCACAAATGCTCTCTCGGCATGGGGGGCATGCAACAGGCTCATGGGCGGTAAAGGAAGTCTTAAGCCCCCTGTTCCGGTCCGCCTTCCTCTTGCGGGCCACGGGCCTTTTCCGGTTCCCCTGCCCCGGCGCGGCGGCTCATCCAGGCGACGGCGGCAATCCCGCAGACAACCGCGATGACCGGGGCGATGGTGAAGGCCATACCCATGGCAACGCCGCCATTCATGTCGCGCCCGCCGGACATCGAGACAGCGAGCGGATAAAGCGCGACCATCGAGAACAGATAACCGCCGACCGCAGCAGCGAGAAATACCAGCAGTTTCATTGCGCAATCCTCCCCTGCCCCGGCTTGAAATGCCCCGACAGGGCGGATGCTGATCCCGAAGGGACATGGCGTCAAGGGGGAACAGCAGAGGACGGCGTGGGGATACGAGTCGCCGTTCACGCATCCAAAGTCTCACTGTTGCGAACTGAAGTTCCAATCGAAGCAGGCGCAAGAAGGATAGAGGGAGGCTTGGGGCGGGAGTAAGTTTTTCAATGGAAAAGTATTCTTCCTAATCTCAGCGCAGTTTTCTCATTTACCGGTGTGCTAGAAGTGAGAAAATTCTGCTATTTGCACATAACTATAGAATCAATCTATCCTTTTCTTTTTTCCCAAGGATTAATGAAATGGAAATTAGCTATTTTCAAAGCAAAGCATCGGAAACTGACGTTAACAAGAAGCCACTCGTAGCTTTGCTTGGGCTAGCAGGGGAAATTGGACAGTCTCTACGCAGTCTATAAAAAACGCTTAAGAGACAAGCCTTCAGTAGAGAACTTTCAACTGGAACTGTCAGAGGAGCTCGGTGATATTTTATGGTACATTTCAGCATTGGCCGTTACACGAAATCGACCTCGAAAAAGTGGCTTCAGATAACTTGCATAAAACACAAAGCTTTTTGGGTCCGTAAATTCTCACGATCTTTGACAGTGATTTTCCAGAAAATGAAGATTATAGACCATATGAGGGTTGAGTTCCTCTAACTGGTGAGGGAAGATCACAGATGATGTTTGAGGAATACTGTGGAGCCTCTATCAGACAATTCGAACGAGGATAAATATCGTTTCCATGACGCTTTTCACTTGGCTTTTGGTAATTACATTGTTCTTTGCTGTCGTCGATTATCAGCAGCGAAAGCGCAAAATCAAACCCTGCGGTGGATGAAAATGAACGGCACTTGCATGCGGCAATCGTCGAAGAGGCCATAGTAGCAATCATCTTTACCCACGCAGAGAATGATTTCTTTCAGGCTAAAGAGTCCGATTCGGCTGAAATTGGTCACATTAATAATGAAAATGGCTTCTAAATTCGAGGTTCGTAACTGTAGTTCTTCTGCTTGGAGGAATGCTATTTATGATGGCTGCAGGGCTTTTAAGGCACTAAATAAAAACTCTGGTGGGTAATTAGAGGATCGACCTGCAAACATCAACACCTTTCAGTGGGTTAGGATATGATCGCTTATGTTATAAATGAGGACGTCACGGAAAAAGATTCGGACAATAACCTCTGCTCTCGAAGGAAAAGAGATATCTGTTAAGCCTTGGCCTGATGGCGATGCCGAATTGCCTGATGCTGTTGATGTGGCAATCTTGATCATCCGAAATGATAATACAGAACTTGAGGAAAACCGGGCCATTGCGCTAACCGCTGCGGCCATTCGTATAGTATGTGTCTTTGTTACAGAAGTATCATCGCCCGGACACCCTGTCTCAAAGTACTGCTCCGCGAAAGTGGCGGTCGAACATGGCGCGCTATGGGGCGCGCTTGCAGGGGACGACAACGCTCAGGAGAAGTTCGATGGCAGTCCGGCCGATCGGAATCCCCAAAAGCCGCATAACTGCTAGTATGATTTATCGTTACGTTATCGATCACGACATGGGATTTTCGCCCAATCCCTTCTATGGATACTGCACGTTGGCGAACTGCAAACCAGTTATTCGCCGAACGGCTAAAATTGGTGATTTCGTACTGGGCTTTGGCTCCGCAAAATCAAATATTAGAAACAGGTTAATTTATTGGACTTTTATCGAAGAAATATTAAGCTACGATCAATATTGGTTAGACAATAGATTTAATATAAAAAAACCAATACAAAATGGTAGCCACATAAAATATCACGGAGATAACATTTATCATAAAAATATAAATGGAGAATATATACAAGAACCATCGTTTCATAGCCTCCCAGATGGTTCAACTAACTATTTAAACCTTCATACTGATACAGGAACCACCGATAGGGTGCTTATAAGCCAGACATTTGGGTACTACGGGAAAAATGCCCTGCTGATTCCAAAAAGAATTTCTGCGATCATAGCTGAAGGCAGAGGGCATCGCGTGAAGTTGCAGGACGATATCAAAACCCTAGCAATCGATTGGCTTCTAAATTCAACAAAACGAGGGTTTGCAGGAGAACCATCCGGCTGGGAGGCGATTAAAGCATGAACAAAGTCTCCAAGTTTATCAAACGGCTTTCTGAACTTGAGCTGGAAAACTGTTTTAATCCTTATGCTGACAAATGCGATGTATATGATTTGCCGCAAGCGCCGAAAATTAGAAAAAGCAACTTAGGAAAGATACTCAATTCTCTTGAGTCATCAAAAAACATAGATGTCTGGGTAGGGAGAGACTTGGGCTATCGAGGAGGACGCCGTACCGGACTCGCGCTAACAGACGAAATTAGTCTCAATCTGTATGCTAACCATCTTAGGATAGAGAGTTTGGATCGGTCTACTTTTGGCCACCCTGTTAAGGAACGAACTGCTTATAATATTTATACAATATTGTCTGAGATTGAAACTCCGGTGCTGACTTGGAATGTGTTTCCGCTCCATCCACATAATCCGTGCGAGCCGTTTACAAATCGCCAGCATACACGTGCGGAAGGAAGAATTGGAATTACATTTCTTGAAGAGCTTTGCGATATATTCCCAATCAGGCGGCTCGTAGCAATTGGAAATCATGCAGCCTCATGGGCAAACGAGGTTGCCGTTCCCAATTACCGAGTACGTCACCCAAGTTACGGTGGGCAATCTGAGTTTCTTTCTCAAATGCGTGATATTTATCATTTGCCGCAACCAATTCATGCACAAATGAGATTACTGTAAAATTACCTCACCGCCCCGGCCTACCCGTCTTGCTTGGCCTACGTGGTCGGCCCTTCTCACCCCGGCCCAGTTGTTTACCGGCCTCTTTGGGCGTGCCGTAGGATGCGTTGCCGTCTCGGCGCTGTTCATCGGCCCAGGTGTCACGCGGTTTTTCCCAACCGTCTGGAACCTTTTTCTTCTCTGTTCTCCCCACTGTCATCTCATCCAGTTCAGGCTTTTTGAACAGCGTGGTTGCACCGCTTGGTGCGCTGGTTCCTCGGGTCAAGCCCGAGGATGACGAAGAAGTTGGCTTCCCCTGCGCCTTCCGCCTTCTGGAATCCTGCGTGTTCTCCACCCCGGCATCGCGGGCGAGCGGATCATCGGCGACGGCGAGTTCCACCTCGCGCAGGCGCTTGATCTCGTCGCGCAGGCGGGCAGCCGTCTCGAAGTCGAGATCGGCGGCGGCGTCCCGCATGTCCTTTTCCAGCGCGGCGAGATGGGCGGCGAGATTGCCGCCAACGAGTTCGCCAGATTCCTTGCCGAGCCTGCCGGCAATGCCCTTGTCCGGCGTGACGTGGTCGGCCTCGTAGACGCTTTCGAGAATGTCGGCGATGTTGGACTTGATCGATTCCGGCGTGATGCCGTGCTCGGCATTGTAGGCAAGCTGCTTCTCGCGGCGGCGTTCGGTCTCGGCAATCGCCCGCTCCATGGAGCCGGTGACGTGGTCGGCATACATCAGCACGCGGCCATCGACATTGCGCGCGGCGCGGCCGATGGTCTGGACCAGCGAGGTCTCCGAGCGCAGGAAGCCCTCCTTGTCGGCATCGAGGATTGCCACCAGGCCGCATTCGGGAATGTCGAGCCCCTCGCGCAGCAGGTTGATGCCGACCAGCACGTCAAAGGCGCCGAGGCGCAGATCACGCAGGATCTCGATGCGCTCCAGCGTGTCGATGTCGGAATGCATGTAGCGCACGCGCACGCCGTTTTCGTGCAGGTATTCGGTCAGGTCCTCGGCCATGCGCTTGGTCAGCGTGGTGACCAGCGTGCGGTAGCCCATCTGCGTGGTGGCGCGGATTTCGCCGAGCACATCGTCGACCTGGCTGGTCGCCGGGCGCACCTCGACGGGCGGGTCGATCAGGCCGGTGGGGCGGATCACCTGTTCGGCGAAGACGCCGCCCGACTGCTCCAGTTCCCAACTGCCCGGCGTCGCGGAGACGGCAACCGTCTGCGGCCGCATGGCGTCCCACTCCTCGAAGCGCAGCGGGCGGTTGTCGAGGCAGGACGGCAGGCGGAAACCGTATTCGGCCAGCGTCGCTTTTCTGCGAAAATCTCCTCTGTACATGCCGCCGATCTGCGGGATCGTCACATGGCTCTCATCGGCGAAAACGATGGCGTTGTCCGGGATGTATTCGAACAGGGTCGGCGGCGGCTCGCCCGGCTTGCGGCCGGTGAGATAGCGCGAATAATTCTCGATGCCGGCACACGAGCCCGTCGCCTCGAGCATTTCGAGGTCGAAGCGGGTGCGCTGCTCGAGCCGCTGGGCTTCCAGCAGGCGGCCGGTATTGTTCAGCTCGTCGAGCCGCTGCTTGAGCTCCTCCCTGATGCCCTTGGTGGCCTGGTTGAGCGTCGGGCGCGGCGTCACATAGTGCGAATTGGCGTAGATCTTGACCGATTGCAGCTCGTCGTTCTTCTGGCCGGTGAGCGGATCGAACTCGGTGATCGCCTCGATCTCGTCGCCGAACAGCGAGATGCGCCAGGCGCGGTCCTCCAGGTGGGCGGGAAAGATGTCGATCGTGTCGCCCTTCACCCGGAAGGTGCCGCGGACGAAGTTTGCCTCGGCCCGCTTGTATTGCTGGGCGACAAGGTCGGCGAGCAGTTGGCGCTGGTCGAGGCGGTCGCCGATCGACATCTTGAAGGTCATCGCCGTATAGGTCTCGACCGAGCCGATACCGTAAATGCAGGAGACCGAGGCGACGATGATGACGTCGTCGCGTTCGAGCAGCGCCCGGGTCGCGGCGTGGCGCATGCGGTCGATCTGCTCGTTTACCGACCTCTCCTTCTCGATATAGGTGTCGGAGCGCGGCACATAGGCTTCCGGCTGGTAGTAGTCGTAATAGGAGACGAAATACTCCACCGCGTTGCCGGGGAAGAACTGCTTCATCTCGCCGTAAAGCTGGGCGGCAAGCGTCTTGTTGGGGGCGAGGATCAGCGCCGGGCGCTGGGTCTCCTCGATCACCTTGGCCATGGTGAAGGTCTTGCCGGAGCCGGTGACGCCCAGCAGCACTTGTGAGTGTTCGTCGCCGTTGATGCCTTCGACCAGATCGGCAATCGCCGTCGGCTGGTCGCCGGAGGGCTTGTATTCCGTCACCATCGTGAGCGGGATGCCGCCTTCCGACTTTTCCGGCCGCTCCGGACGGTGCGGCACCCAGCCCTCGACCAGATTCGGATCACCCGCCTTGAGCAGGCTTTCGAGCGCTGACGAAGTGGCCGTCACGCCAAAGTTTTCGCTCACGCCAGGCTCGCCGCGCTCGCCGGCTTCGCGGGAGCGCTTCGCGGCGGCCTCTTCGGCCGCTTTACCGGCAGCCAGCAGCGCTTCTGCGTCTTCCAGCGAGACATCGACGCCCGCCACGGGATTGAGACCCACGGCAGCGCGCTCGCGCGGATCGCTGGTGCCGCCAATGATGCCGCGCGAGGAACGCTTCTCGGTAACATCGGGTTTTGCCCGGCCTTTACCTTGCACCTTCACGCGGTGCTTGCCGGCTTGCGAGCGGATCTGCCGCATTTCCTCGTCGCGGGCCTGTTTGGCGGCCTCTTCCTCGGCAAGGCGCAGCCAGTCCTCCAGCGCGGCCCCTTGCAGCGGCGCACCGTCGAGGTCCGGCTGGGGTTTTTCAGCAAAACCGGATGATTTCTTGCGGGAGTCGGTCATGGCCGGAATATGGGACGGAAGCCGGGTGAAAGAAAGGGGCGCGGGGAAGTTCGCACCGGGCCTGCTGACAACGGAATGTCAGGAGGATGTCCGTTGCCGCCGCATACGCCGTGCTCTGCGCCGGCGCGCCTATCGCGCTGTCGCCAGCTTGAAGCTTGCAAACAGGAAAAAGCAGCCCAGCGCACCCTCGATCCAGCGGCGGAAGGCGAGATAGAGCCGCCGCATCGGCGCCGACGACAGCAGCAGCGCATAGCCGCCATGGCCGACGAAGGAATTGGCGAAGGCGCCTGCGATGAACAGCAGCACAATCGGCAGGGGCGCATCGCCGATGCCGCCGACGGCGGCGATGGCCAGCCAGAAGAAGATCGCCTTCGGGTTGCTGACCTGCAAGATGAAGCCGTTGATGCCGGCCTGCCAGGCGCTTGTGCCGCCATTGCCTGCCATTTTGAGTGGCGGATTGAGCGCCGCCGTGCGGAACGCCTTGTAGGCCAGCCAGGCGAGATAGGCAGCGCCCGCAAACCGGATCAGTGTCATCACGTCAGCCATTTCGGCCAGCACGGCGGTGAGCCCGAGCACAGTGGCCGTCGACAGGATGATGCTGCCGCAGGCAACCCCGAAAGCCGTGATCAGGGACGGTGCCCTGCCCTGGCTCGTGGCAACGCCGAGAATGAGCATCACCGAGGGACCGGGCGACAGCACGCCCATCAACTGAATGGACCAGGCGAGAAGAAGCTGGGGAAGGTATTCGGCAATCATGGGATTAGCTCCGGCGGCGGCTGTGACTTCAAAAGAAATTCCACCAAAACCGCCACAAGGCAAAGGGAAAGACTCTCTCCTGCTGACAGCATTGTGTCAGGAGGATGAGCGAACCAAAGCCGCATGCAGCCGACCGGCTGCGGTACGACACTCTTCCTCCCTCGTCCAAACGGCAGAATTGACGGAACCGGCGCAGGATATCAGTTGACGGCCAACAAGGCCGGTGCAAGATATTTTCCATTCACCTCCTGACCGGCAGCGGGGCCATCCGGATCAGACTGGAAATGGAGCATGTTCGTGTTCAATTCCCCTTCTCCCCGGTATGTATTTGCATTGCTGCTGGCCTGCGCCCTTGCGCTATCGGGCTGCAGCGAAAACGCCGACTGGAAACGCGGCAAGGAACTGCTCGCCGCCGGCAGCTACCCGGAAGCGGCTGAAGCCCTCCGTGCAGCGCTGAAGTCAGAGCCGGACAACAGCGAGATCAGGATCGATCTGGCAAAATCCCTGGCGGCATTCATCAACGGAAAGACCTATGGCGAATTCGAGGAACTGATCGGGCAGATCAGAGCTGCAGGGAAGGAAAGCGAGGCAGCCACGCTTGAAGACGAAGCCGCAGTTGTTGGCAAGATGCCCTTTGCGCAAGGGGACTACGGCCTGGCGGGTCTGGGGGTGAAGCTCTACAACGCCGGGGATAAGAGCCTTGAATTGCCGGTCCTGTGGGCGTTGCGATACGAGCCGGACCTTATCAAGGCCTATTACCCGAAGCTTGAAATGGAAGGGAAGTCCGAGCGCTTTGCGGGTGAGATCAAATGGAGCGCGGACGACGTCAAGGGCGCCGAGGCGGCTCTAGCGCTGTACGAAATCGACCGACATCCGGCGATAGCCGACCAATTGCAGACCAAACTGAATTTCATGCTCAGTTCGGATTTTCCCGATTCTGTTGCTCTTGCCGACAAGGCGCTGCAATCGGACCTTTTCGAGCAGGAGAAGGTCGGCGTGATGTTCAACAGCGCGCATCTTAACGGAAAGCCCGGAAGCGCTGCCCGCAAAGCCGGTTTCGAATATCGGCTCAAGCACGACAACATGCTGGTTCTTGTCGGCTTCCTGGCCAATTCCATTTCCGGTGTCGCCTTCCGCCCCGAAGAAAGCTGCTCGGCGGCAACCCAGCAGGCCGCAGGCGAACTTGCAACCGCGCTGGCAGCCGAAACCGCGAAGGAAGCGCTGAGCATCAATGCTGACAGTCTTCGGAACCTTACTGCCAAGGGCATGGAGGCAGCCACGTCGGGTCCGGCGGGCGATGTGCCCGTCGAAGATTGCCTCAAGACCTGGGAAGCGCTGAAGGCCGTTCTGGCAGAATAGGCCAAAGCCGGCTAGGGTCCCGTGCCGAGCGGGCCTGAATACCAAGCAACTGCCTTGATCGCAAACCCCCGATGCCACCGCCCGTGCCAATTGACAGCTGGCGACTGCCCGCCATATCCCCCGAGTTCGCTCATGAGCAGGAAACACCCATCATGCCCGGTTTTGCGTCACTCAGCGCTGCCCACATCATCCCCATTCTGCTTCTGGCAGCATCCAATGTCTTCATGACATTCGCCTGGTACGGGCACCTGAAATACAAGCATCATGCATTGTGGATCGTGGTGCTGATCAGTTGGGCAATTGCCTTCTTTGAATACTGGCTGGCGGTCCCGGCAAACCGGATCGGTCATCAGGTCTATTCGGCAGCACAACTCAAGACCATCCAGGAGGTAGTGACGCTGCTGGTGTTTTCCGGCTTTTCGATCCTGTTCCTGAAGGAACAGATCAGCCTCAACACCGTGCTGGGTTTCGCATTCATAGCGCTGGGCGCCGCGCTTGTGTTTCGTGGATAAAAAATCCCCCGGTGAGGACACCGGGGGAGATCGTTGCGTGTTCTGCGATGGATCGGGCAGGTTCGGGCCGTTGAGGGGCAGACAGCGGCACGAACAGCGCCCGCTTCGGGCAGAAATCAGCCGGCGGCTGCGGCTGCAAACTCCTCGCTGTTGAGCGCGCCGTCACCATCGGCATCGGCTTCGCCGAACTGCTCTTCACTCCACTCCCAGCCGGCGGCCAGGGCTTCTTCCAGGCTCACCGCGCCATCGGCGTTGGTGTCGACCACGGCAAAGTCCATTTCGGCGGCCTGGGCAGACAGGGAGGCAAAACCCGCAACTGCGAGTGCGAGAAGGATTCTCTTCATTTCTGGATAACTCCGATAAAACACCGCAGCGGGCAGAGACCGTGACCGGAAGCGGTCCAGCGCCTCATTTCCATCCCCTGCGGCAAGCGGAAAATCGCTCCCGGATTGCGGCGGATTCGTGGCCGGAAACCGGGGCTGAAAACAATATTTTCATCTGCTTCGCTAGTCGTTTCTCCCCCGCTTCCGGCTTGCGGAAACGCGTCCCGACATGACAAAAAGACCATTCGCGGACATGCCGCGAATGGCCTTTCCAAATGCCGCCGGATCAGGACCGGGGGATGTCCGTCAACCGGCGGCAGCCCCAAGGCGCTCAGCCCGCCGCAGCGGCAAATTCCTCGGCATTGAGCGCGCCGTCACCATCGGCATCGGCGGCCTTGAAATCGTCTTCAGACCAGGTCCAACCTGCCGCCGAGGCCTCTTCCATGGAAACCATGCCGTCGGCATTGGCATCGACCTTGGCGAAATCGGCTTCCTGCGCCAGTGCGGGGGTCAGTGCGGGCAATGCGGCAAAACCGGCGAGCGAAAGGGCGAGAATGAGTTTTTTCATGACTACCTCCTTGAGGGTACTTGCTGGGCACAATGCTGCGGCACACGGCCTTGCATTCCGGCCCGGTTCTCGGGATGCGCCCTTTGCCGAAGCGTTGCCCCGGGGTGGCGCAGGAGCCGATCCTCACTCTCAACATGGCGGCATTCCGGCAAAAAAATTGCCAAATCTTGATCGCCGGTAAAGCCTGGTTACGGCGCGAAAATCTTTTGAATTCAATTTGTTATACAGACCGTTACATCACGCTTGATGACAGCGCGAAAGATTGCCGCAAGCCCTTGCGCCGCACGGCAAAACCGGCGCTGCGGGGAAACGGATGCGGTAACAATCGTGATTGCGGCGGCAATGGTCCGCTCAGCGGCCCTGGAAGAATTCCTCGGCGTTTTCCTTGCCGAGATAGCGCGAGACGAAGTCGCGGCGCGCCTCGGAAAGATCAAGCACGGCAAGCGAGGCCATGGCGTGGTCGAGTTCCGGCCATTCGCCGGTGGCCACGTATTTCAGGCCGACATTGGCATACTGGCGGTAGAGGACGGGCAGTTTGCGCTCGCCGCCTTCAAGCGCCTCGATGATGCAGCCGATTTCCGGCACGGTCTTCGCCTCGCCGATCAGGTCGTCGATATCGACCTGCGGCGGCAGGGGCACGTTGAAAGGCTTGCGCGGCACGGCGCAGCCGGACAGGGCCGGGTCGGAAGAGGTCTTTTCCAGGAAACGCTTCAGCACGTGACGCGACAGCGGCGAGTAGCTCTGGGGTATCGTCACCGGGCCGATCAGGTATTTCAGCGACTTGTCCCGGCGCAGAATATCCATGATGCCGCGCCACATCATCATCAGCGGCGCGTAGGAGCGCTGATAGTCCTCGCTGATCGCCGCGCGGCCCAGTTCCAGCGCCTTGGGCAGGATATCGACGAAAGGCTGTTTCAGTTCGAAGATCGAGGCACTGACCAGATCGGAGAGATCGACGCCGCCCTCGATGCGCGAGGGAATGATATAACGGTAGCTGCCGGCAATGCGGCCCGCCTTCTCGTCCCAAAGGACAAGGTGAGAATAGACCCGGTCGTACTCGTCGATCAGGTCCATGGGCGAGGCCACGGAAGCGCCGCCCGCATAGGCGTCGAAGCGCACCTGGGCGATGGCCGACTTCAATTCCTCCGGCATCCCGTGTCGGACATTGTAGGTCTTAAGCCCGCCATGCTCGACGAGCACCGGCCAGCTTTCCAGCGCGTTGCGCAGCTTGCCGGCAGCAGGCACGTCGACAGCGGGCCTGGCGGCCCCTCCCCGGTTCTGTGCGACCCGCACGGGGGTGCCGCCGCGGCCCTTGAACTGGGCTGCATAGCGCGGGTTGGCGGCATAGGTGAGCGCCCGGGCGATCTGGCCGGGAGGGGCAATGCGGCCAGCCTTGATCAGCGTTTCGGCGGGCACCGGCTCGCCCAGCGTGAAGGTGAAGTCGTGACCGCCGCGCGCGAACTCGCGCAGGATCAGCAAGGTGCGCAGCTTGGGATGGACAAGACCCGCGCCCTGAAAGCGCCAGCTGTTGCGGCCGGAAACATGGATCGGCACCAGATTGGCACCGCCCGCTTCCACGAAAATGCGCACCTGATCGGTCCACTCACCGTCCTGCACAACACGCTGGCCCCATTTCAGATGCGAGCAGAGGCGTCCGGGAAACAGTGCCAGATCGCCACCTTCCTTGAGGTGCTTGAGTGCCGACATCATGGAACGCCGGTTCATGGCCCGGCTTTTCTCGTTCATGAAGGGGTCGACGAACAGCAGCTTGTGGGTAATCGAATCGGCGCTGGTCAGAAAGGCGTTGGCAAACAGGCGGAAATTCGGCCGGTACTGCTCCAGCATGTTGTTCATGGCAAAGGCGTCGGCCATGCCATAGGGATGGTTGGCGACGAAGACTGCCGGCTTGCCCTCCAGCGCCTCGAACATTTCGGGATTGGAGACCTGCCACCGGATCGAGAATTCATTGAACAGGTGATCGATCATCTCCCGGCTCGAAGGCCAGGGCATGCCCGCTTTCCGGCAGACCGAATTGACGTGACCGATGCCGAGCACCTTTTCGGCAAGCCATACCATCGCCCTGTCGGGCAGGGTCTGCGAAGTGGCGTCGAGCAACTCCTCGGTGCGCAGATATTTCGGGCCCGGGCCGCCGGAACCATCCGGATTGAAGCGCATGAGATGCGGTTGGGTCGAAAGGCCGGCCTTGCGGTCCTGAGCGACCTCCACCGCGGCACTGCCGCTCGGCTCCTCCATGATCGTCATCGTCGCCCGTACCGTTCCCCGCCGCAGCATGCCTGATGCATGCCTGATCCGGCGGGATTGCAAGCCCGCAAACGCGTTACCGTGTGACAGGGCTTGCACACTGTTTGTGTCCACTGTGTGGCCTGGCGCGAACTTACCGTATCGCATGCTACTCCGAAAGCGGGAAATGCGGGCGAAACACCGATTTGTTGCGGCCCGCCGGGCGAATTTTGCACGTTGCGACAGGCCCGTTCACAATTGGGCCCAAAACTGCGGTCAGAGCTTGTCAAAGCAGGCCGCGCTATCCAGACTAGGCGCGGTCGAGCCGGCATTTAAGCCGGGAAAGGAGACAAGATGTTCGCGCACCGTTTCAAAACCGGCCTTGCAGCCGCCGTTGCGGCCGTATCGGTCCTTGCCGCCGCCTCCGTTGCCGAGGCCAGGGTCGACGCCCGCAAGCTGACCTGCCAGCAGGCACAAGCCCTGGTGCAGCAGCAGGGCGCCGTCGTGATGAGCTTTACCAACACCGCCTATGACCGGGTGGTGAAGAACCGCCTTTTGTGCAATCGCGGGCTGATTACCAAGCCGAAATTCACCCAGACCCTCGACAATCCCAAATGCCATGTCGGCGGGATTTGCATCGAGGATCCGTGGAAAGACAGTATGAGACCGCTGTTCCGGAGGAACTAGTCCGGAATGCCGGCCCGGTTGATCCGGCCTGCGGCCGGCGTGCTGCTGGCAGGGCTCGTTGCTCTGGTCGCCTTCACCGGTGCCCCGGCGCAGCAGGCAACCGACAGCGTAGCGCCTGAAACCGGCGCCTCGCGCAGCGAGAACCGGCTTGTAACGGCAAAAAACCAAATGGTCGTGGCAGCCCATCCGCAGGCTGCCGCCGCAGGCATGGCCATGCTTGAAAAAGGGGGCACGGCGGCCGACGCCATGGTCGCGGTGCAACTCGTGCTCGGGCTCGTCGAACCGCAGTCCTCCGGCCTCGGCGGCGGCGCCTTCCTGCTCTATCACGATGGCGAAAGCGGCAAACTTTCCACCTATGACGGGCGCGAAGCCGCACCGATGGCCGCCAACGGCAAACTGTTCATCGGTGCCGACGGCGAACCCATGAAGTTCTTCGATGCGGTCATTGGCGGGCGCTCGGTTGGAACGCCGGCAACCGTGGCACTGCTGGCGGAAGCCCATCGCAGGCATGGCAAGCTCGACTGGGCCGAACTGTTCGAACCTGCCATCGCCCTTGCCGAAGCGGGTTTCACCGTCACACCCCGCCTCAACGAATCCATTGCCGACAATGCGGAGAGCCTGTTCCGCTATCCCGCCACGAGGCAATATTTCTTCTCCGAGGAGGGCGTGCCGATCTTTCCGGGCACGGTGCTGAAAAACCAGGCCTATGCCGACACGCTGAGAGCGATTGCCGGTGAAGGCGAAAAAGCCTTTTATTCCGGCGAGATAGCAAGCGACATTGTCAATGTGATTCAATCGGCCGAAGGCAATCCCGGCCTGCTGACGATGGCGGATATGGCAGACTACCGGGTGAAGGAACGCCCGCCCGTCTGCCTTTCCTACCGGGAGACCGAAATCTGCGGCATGGGGCCGCCCTCCTCCGGCATGCTCACCATCGGACAGATTCTCGGCATGCTGGAAGAACACGATCTGGCGGCACTCGGACCGGAAAGCCCGGAAAGCTGGCGGCTGATCGGCGAAGCCTCCCGCCTCGCCTTTGCCGACCGCGGACGCTACATGGCCGACAGCGATTTCGTCAAAATGCCCGAGGGCCTGTTGAACCGGAGCTATCTTGGCGATCGGGCGAAGCTGCTGAAGACCGAAGACGGCGGCCCGAAAACCCTGCCGCAGAATGACGTGCAGCCCGGCGAGCCGCCGATGGATCAAGCCTTCCTGCATGCAGACGACCAGTCGCTCGAGCTTCCCTCGACCAGCCATTTTTCGATCATCGACAGGTTTGGCAATGCCGTGTCGATGACGACGACGATCGAGAACGCCTTCGGCTCGCGGCTGATGGTACGCGGATTTCTGCTCAACAACGAACTGACGGATTTCTCCTTCGTTCCGGAATTCGCAGGCCGGCCGGTGGCCAACCGGGTCGAACCCGGAAAAAGGCCGCGTTCGTCAATGGCGCCGACCATCGTCTATCGCGACGGAAAACCGTGGCTGCTGATCGGCTCGCCGGGCGGCAGCCGCATCATCGGTTATGTGGCAAAGACGCTGATTGCGGCAATCGACTGGGGGATGGACGTGCAGGCGGCGATCAGCCTGCCGCATCTCGTCAACCGCTTCGGTACCTATGATGTTGAGGAAGGCACGGAGGCTGAGGCGCTCGCACCGGCGCTGGCGGATTTCGGCTACCGGGTCGAGTCCCGGGCGCTCAATTCCGGCCTGCACGGTATCATGGTAACGGCGGAAGGCCTTTCGGGCGGGGCCGATCCACGGCGCGAAGGCGTGGCGCTCGGCGACTAGAAATGCAAAGGAACCCTGCGGGAAATTCCCGCAGGGCATCCTTTGGTTCAGGCCATTGGATCCCCCGGCCCAGGGGGTAAGCAATCGGTCAGGCAGCGGCCAGCCGCTTCATGTTGGCGATCAGCCGGTCCTGCTCGCCGGTCAGGCGATCCACTTCCGTCTGGTTTTCGGCGCGTTCGGCGACGACGCGTTCAGCAATGACGGCCATCAGCGCGTCGCCGGAGGCCTTGAGCGCCTCCATGCGGGCCAACATGCTTGCCTTTGCACGCAGGGCTTCGGACGGCGGATATTCGATCTGGCTGGCAGGACGGATCATTGTGTTACTCGCTACGTTGCGGGGGCGAAGGCCCCACGGTTCATTGGCCGGTCATGCCTGTGCTGCGCTGCGCGCGGGAGCCCGGCATTCCTCAACAAATTGTCGTCCAACAGGATTAACAAAGCCCTAACCGGAACATTGCAAGGCTGCCATGGCGGGCCTTTGCCTTGCGGCAGCTTCAGTGCTAGCTAAGCTTTTGCCCGAACCGTGCATCATCGTCAGTCAGGAACCCCGGTGAAGATCGCATTTGTCGCCAGCCGCTCGAAGGAAGCGCTCGAAGGCCTGAAACGGCTGGAAAAGCGCTATGGCAACGTTACGCCCGCCGAAGCCGACTATATCGTCGCATTGGGTGGTGACGGGTTCATGCTGGCAACCCAGCACCGCTTCATGAATTCCGGCACCGGCGTCTACGGCATGAACAAGGGAACCGTCGGCTTCCTGATGAACGAGTACCGGGAGGACGATCTCGAGGAACGTCTCGCCGCAGCGGCGGAAAGCGTCATCCAGCCGCTGGTCATGGATGCCGTCGACATGGACGGCAGGAGATACCGCCACAAGGCGATCAACGAAGTCTCGCTGCTGCGCCAGTCCTATCAGGCGGCGAGCCTCAGGATTGCCATCGACGGCAAGGTACGGCTTGAAAACCTGGTGGGTGACGGGGTGCTGGTGGCAACGCCGGCCGGCTCCACCGCCTACAACCTGTCGGCACACGGCCCCATCCTGCCGCTCGACGCGCCGCTGCTGGCGCTGACGCCGATCAGCCCGTTCAGGCCACGTCGCTGGCGCGGGGCGCTCATTCCATCCAAAAGCGTGGTGGAGATCGATATCAACGAAGCGGAAAAACGGCCGGTCAACGCGGTTGCCGACCATTTCGAGGTGAAGTCCGTCACCAAGGTCACCGTGCGCGAGGACCGGGAATCGAAAGGCATCATCCTGTTCGATCCCGATCACTCCTGGGATGAGCGCATTCTGGCCGAGCAGTTCCAGTATTAGAGCGTTCCGGCCGGTCAGGCGGCCTGTTCGAAATCCTGCCCCGCCTCATGCTCAAGCAGGCTTGAGGGTCTGACGGGCATGACGGGCATGACGTTCTGGGGCCGGTTGGCGGCGTCGAGCTGGCGGCGCGCCTCGCGCAACTGGTACTTGTCCTCAAGCGCCAGTTCGGCAAGCTCCTCGGCGAGGTTTTCGGCGAATTCCATCAGTTGCTCGGGCTCAAGGTCCACTTCCTCCGGCCGTGGCAGCGCCTCCATCTCTTCTTCCCGGGACAGTTCGTGGCGCAGTGCCAGTTCGCTCACCTTGCTGCGCGCCGATTCCCGGGCAAAGTCGGTGCAGATGCGGCGCAGCAGAATGAGCAGTTCGTCGACCACCACATCGCGCCTTCCCTCGTATCCGGCCAGCACCTCGCGGGTGACGCGATAAGGCAGTCTTGCCGCATCCTCCCTTGTGCTGCTGCCGAGATGCCGGCTCCAGCTTTTGAGCGCAGCAAAGAATACCGGTTCTGCGGTAGCCGGAAGTCCGGCCTTCTCGTAGATCGCGTGAAAGGCGTTGGCACGGTGATCCTTCAGCACCCTTTCCACCCGGTCGGTCGATTGGCCCGAAAGAACGGACAGCGCGTGGCAATAGAGCGTCAGGTTGCCCATGCAGATCGCGCGAAGCAGGAAAGCGGTTGTGAGCTTCTCGCGTCCGATCAGCGCCTCGATTATCTGACGGTTCTCGCGGTCGCCGACTTCGGCGGCATAGGTGATGATCGCCTTTTCGGCTATTTCCAGGGTTTCCAGTTCCCGTGCCGGGCGGTCGAGTTCCTCATCCTCGGCAAGCGAAGCGGCATATTTCTCGATCAGCAGGGTGCGGGCACGCATGCCGATATCGGGCCGGGCAAACAGGCACTGGCGGGCGTGGGAGCAATCGCCGAAGCGTTCTGCAAGCATGTGAAAGCTGTCTTCAGTGATCCGGGCCGCCGGATTTGTAATCATGATGAGGCAGGCAAACTTGCAGCCATGCCCGGCCAGCGCGGCACTGACCCCTTCGGCCAGAAACGGCCGGCGGGCGATGGCGGCCTGCTGTTCCTCGGTGCCCCTTTCAACAAGGCGGACCAGTTCGCCATCCAGCAGCGCCAGGCTCTGGGCGAGAACCGGAAGCGAGACTTCAGCGCTGTCTTCAGCAAGCGCCAGCACGAGGTGGCGCGGCGGTTCAACCGCGTCGGCGAGCGCCTTTGAAAGCGAAAGACGAACCTCTTCGTCGGGATCGTCCAGCATGCAGGTCATGGCCGCTTCGGCGCTCTCGCGCTGTTCTGCGGTAAGTTCGGCCACCTGCCAGGCGCGCACCAGCGCACTGGCTGCCCTCGCCCTTTTGTCGGCAGGCGCGGTGTCCATCCAACTGACAAGTTTTTCGATGATCAGCAAACGCGTACTCCAACCCTTACAAACTCTCGTCTGCGGCCGGCAGCCCGGAATACAGGACCAAACCAGCCGCATGCCAAGTCATTGTAAGCGCAAAAGGATTAACGTTCGGTTCACCATGGAAGCCAAGATTTCGTTAACCTTTGGCGACGCGCTGCGCCCGCTTCAACGCGGCCTGAACATCTCGAACACGGTGCCGAAGTTCGCGTAGTCCATATAGCCCAGCCGGGTCAGCGGGGCAGCCTTGACGATATCGAAACGGCCATCGGTGATGTAGGCGTCATCGATGTAGATGCCTACCACCTGACCAATCACCATGAAATGGTCGCAGGGGCGGCCCTCCACATCCTTCAGTTCGAGCACTTCGGTCGAACGGCATTCAAGTGCCGCCGCCACGCCCTTGACGCGCGGCGCGGACACCAGCGCGCTTTCCTCCGCCTCAAGGCCTGCCAGTGCGAACTCCGAAACCTCGGCAGGCGCACCGGCGGAGGACGCATTCATGGCATCGCGGAAGCCGGCGCCGACATAATTGCAGACAAATTCGCCGGTGGCCTCGATATTGGCGAGCGTGTCCTTTCTGCCGGCGGATGAAAACATCACCATGTCGGGCCGCGAGGCAACGGCATTGAAGAAGCTGTAGGGGGCAAGATTGTCGACACCTCCCGGCGAGCGGGTCGAAATCCAGCCGATCGGCCTCGGGGCGACCAGTGCCTTGAACGGGCTGTGGGCAAGGCCATGGTCCTCGCGGATCGCATCGTAAAACATCGCGTCAATCCATCCTGGTGAAAACGGTTTCGATCTGCGGGCGGTCGCGCTCGGTCTTCGGGGCGGTCCGCGTGCCGATGTGAATGAAACCGGCAATGCGCTCGCCTTGCCGGCAGCCGAGTTCTTCCGCCAGCGCCTCGTCGAAGGCGATCCATTCGGTCAGCCACTGGGCATCGTATCCGCAGGCATTGGCGGCAATCAGCCAGGCAAGACCGGCAGCACCGCAGGAAAGTTCCTGCTCCCACAGCGGCACCTTGGGGTGTTCGCGCGGAGCAGAGATCAGGCCGATGACCACCGGGGAACGTGCCATTCGGCCGGCTTCCACCTGCAGCGCCTCGCCCTCGAGATCGGGATATTTCTCCTTCGCCCGGCTGAAAATGCGTTTATCGAGCCGGGACCTGGCCGTATCGGAATAGTGGATGAAACGCCAGGGCGCGATCTTGCCGTGATCGGGGACGCGCGAGGCAATCCTGGCCATTTCGAGGATCTCGGACTCGTCCGGCCCGGGCCCGCCCATGGTCTTGGCCGGCACCGAGCGGCGCGTGCGCATGAAATCGAGAACGGTGGTGTTGGCTTCCTGCATGCTTGATCACTTTTGCGGCCGCGGATATGCAGCCAATGGCAGATTGTACCGCAACCGTCCAGTGCGAAGCGGGTGCCGCCAAACCCAATTTTGCCATATTGAGGGTCAAGGTTTCCGGCACTTGCTTCACAGGGTGACGAGATGAGCTATTCCACCTCTTCCTACCGGTTCAATCCGTGGCGTTTCGTTGTCTTCAAGGCATTGCCGGTCTGGCTGCTCACTGCGGTACTGGGGCTGATCACTGTTCCGGGCCTGACCGAAGATCATGCCGTCCGAGAGTCCCTGGAAGCGGCCGGGATCATGGTACTGATGGCAATGGTGGTCGGCCGGTTCTGGACCATCCTGGCCATGGAAACCGCCGAAGACGGCCAGTTGTCGATGCAGGGGCCCTTCCGCTATCTGGCGCATCCGATGGAGTTCTTCTTCGCGCTCGGAATGCTGGGTATCGGGTTCATGTATGAATCCATCCTGCTCGGCGTGGTGATGTTTCTGGTTTGCCTGGCCGCATCGATATACTGGGCCAATGCCGGAGACGAAATGCCGGGTCCCGCGCAGTACCAGAGCAATGGCGAGGCCGGCGGCATGCGCCAACAATACCGGCAACTGGTGCCGGCCTTCATTCCCTCGGTAAAGCCCGCGATCGTTCCCTATTACGGAGACCGGCTCAACTACAGCCAGCACACGCTGCTGCGTTCGGCCTGGGACATCATCGTCTTCATCGGCTGCATTCCGGTCATCGAACTGGTGGAATGGCTGCGCGAAAGCGGCATGGTTACGGGCCTTGTCATCCTGCCGTAGCGCTGCCTGCGTGTTTTGTGTAATAGCTGCCGTCATGCAAGCCTTGGCCAAATTCCTGCTGACATTTATTGCCGCAACCTGCGTCTTGCTGATGCCGGCTGCCACCGCCGGCGCCCAGGAAGCTACCTACCGGGTCACCTTCGTGGCGCAGCTGACGCCCGACAGCATCCCCGTCGAGGACGGGCTTGAATGGCGCGTGTTCGGACCGGCAATCGGCACTGACGGGCAATTGCCGCTGCTGGCGAGCGCTACCGGCGGCAGCCGCTCCTTCAACATGTCGCCAGGCGAATATCTGGTGCATTCGGCCTATGGCCATGCCAGCGCCATCCGCAAGATCGAGGTCAACGAAAACAGCAACGAGGAGTATTTCATCCTCAATGCCGGCGGCATGGAACTGAGCGCTGTGGCGGGCGACGACACGCCGATCCCCGACAATCTGCTGCGCTTCGACGTTTACGAGGACCAGGCGGACGAGCGTGGCGAGCGCAAGCTGATCGCCAGCCGGGTATTGCCCGGCCAGATCATCCCCTTCCAGCAGGGCACCTATCACGTGGTCTCGCAATACGGAAACCTGAACGCCGAGGTGCGCGCCGACATTCGCGTGACGGCGGGCCAACTGACCAAGGCCCGTCTGAAGCACCGGGCAGCGCGGATCACGCTGAAACTGGTGCGCGATGCCGGCGGCGATGCGCTGGCCGATACGCAGTGGTCGGTGCTCAACGTTTCCGGCGACCTGATCACCGAATCGACTTCCGCCTTTCCGCGCATGGTGCTTTCGGAAGGGGTCTATACGGCCATCGCAAAGAATGGCGACCGCATCTACTCGCAGGATTTCGAGGTGCGCCCCGGGGTCAACCAGGATGTGGAAGTGCTGACCGGCGCATAGGCACCGGACGCTCAGGCGGCAATCCGGTCATGCGTTGCGCTCTCAGCCGGTCCTGCCAGAGGCACCGGGCGGCGCCAGGCCGGGAAAGCGCGCTTTGGTGCGCCCGGCGCGAGCGAGAATACCCTGTCATGGAGGTGGCAGGTCAGTTCGTTGCGGCAACCGATCTTCGCAAGCTCCTGGGCGGGCAGTATCCTGCCCACATGGGCGCGGATTTCACGGCCTGCAAGGCGGCGGAATTCGCGGATGAGCAATGCAGTGCGCAGGGTCAGGCTGAAACGGCTCGCCAGATGGAAACTGCGACCGCACTGGCCTTCGAAGAAAACCGGCAGGACGGATGCGCCGGCTGCCTGGATAAGCTTGGCAGGGAAACGCTTCCAGGGCAGGTCCTCGGCCTTGCCGAAGCCCTTCATGGCGGTGGCGACGCCACCTGAGGGAAACGCAATGATGGTAACGCCCTCGTTGAGCAGGCGTATCGCCTCGCGGCGCGTTTCAAGATTGAGCTGCGTCGCAGCGCGGGTCTCCTCGAACGAGATCGGCAGGGCATAGGGGCCGATTTCCGGCACTTTCATCAGTTCGTTGTTGATCAGCACCCGGAACGGACGGCCCATGCGTTCGGCCAGCGAAAGGATCGCGACGCCGTCACCGATGCCGAAGGGATGGTTGGCGACGATGACCAGCGGCGTATCGGGCAGTTCTTCGGGAACCGGCAGATCGCCGCTGACCGAAAGTTCGATGTCGAGCAGATCGAGCATGCTGCCCATGGCAGGCTTGCCGGCGCGAATGGCGGCCCGCCAGATTTCATAGCGTTTGGCAAAAAAGCCGCGACCCGACAGGGTTTCCATGCGGGCAATGAACCAGCGTTTCCAGCGCGGATCATTGGCGCAGGCATAGGTGAGTTCGGGAAAGCTGCGATGCTCGATGGAAAGGCCCGGAAGGGCGGCAAGTTTGATGCGGCGCATGATTCGACCTGCGTGTGGGCGACAAGCACTGCCTTGCTCGCCTTCCATGTCACTTGAATGACAGAATTCACGCCGCCCGAATGCAAAATGGGCCGGCTGCTGCCGGCCCGTCACAAAAGTCGATGCTTGCCAGCCCTACGGTTCCAGCTTGATTTCAGCCAGTTTGCCGGCGGTAACTTCCACCTCCGCCTCGGCCGTCTTGTCTCCCGCCTTGCCCGACAGAAGATACTTGCCGGCCGGCATTATCACCGGCTTGCCGTTGGGGCGGAAGGCGGTGATGCGCTTGCGGTTGCCATCGAGGCTCTTTTCAGCCTCAAGCACCGAGACATAAACCTCCTTGGGTGCATCGACGAGCAGCGCACCGGCCTGCAGATCGACGACCGGCTCCGACAGACCGCCCGCCTTGACCTCCACTTCGGCCTCGGCAGCAGCCTGATCCATCTTGGCATGGATGACATATTTGCCGGCCGGCAGGGCAAAGCGGGTCCGCTGATTGCCGCCATCGATGCGCTTGCGCGAACCGTCGAGTGCCTTTTCGGCCTCGAACACGGTTACATAGGCATCCTCGAACGGCTTGCCGCCCTCCGCGGGGATAACCGTCGCCTTGAGCATGCCCATGCCGATAACGATGGAAGCCTCCGTGCGCTCGCCGGCTTTCACCTCGATCTCGCGCCCGGCAATCGCCTTGCCGGACTGGCCGGTGACGTAATAGGTTCCGGCTGGAATGGTGAACTGGGTGCGCTGACCGCCATTGGCCACCTTCTTTCGGCTGCCGTCCGCACCTACAGCGGTCTCGTAGACATAGATGTACCCATCGTCGAGCGGCGCACCGCCCTCAGTCGCCAGGACATCGACCTTCAGCACACCGGCGCCCAGCACCAGCGTCACGTCGGTGCGCTCACCGGGCCTTATGCCGACCCCGGTCCCCTTGACCGTTCTGCCCAGCGTGGCCGTTGCGTAATAATCGCCGGCCGGCAGGGTGAACAGGGTCCGCTGATTGCCGGCGGCAACCCGGTCGCGGCTGCCATCGGCCTTTTCCTGCGGCGTGTAGACATGGACATAGGCTTCCGCATTGGGCTCGCCGCCTTCGCTTTCGGCAGCCTTGACGGACAGAAGCCCGGCGTTGAGAACGATGTCCGCCTCCAGGGGCTCACCCGGCTTGACCTCCACTGTCACCATGCCCGGCGCAGCGCCGACCTTGGTGGTGGCAAGATACTTTCCGGGCGCCAGCTCGAAGGTGTGGCGAACCGCTCCCTTGGTCGCCTCCGCACCCTGGGCCCCGGTATCATCGGTTTCGTAAATGCGGATATAGGCATCGGGGATCGCTTCGCTTCCTTCCGCCAACCGCACCGTCAGCTTCACATTGCCGGGCACATTGCCGGGCTCCGTGGCAGGCTGCGGCTCCGGTTCAGGGGCAGGTTCGGGCGCAGCGGCAACCACCGTGCCGATGGCCTCACCCAACTGGTCGGCGTTTTCCGCCGCCAGATACTTGCCGCCGGTGGTTGTGGCGAGACATTGCAGGCTCGCTGTGTCCTCGTCCTTGAGATCGAAGCCGACCACATGGGCGGTAAAGTCGATGCCGGCGGCTTCAAGCTCGGCAGCAAGGGCACACGGGTCCGCATCGCAGGTTTCCAGCCCGTCTGAGACGAGGATGACGGTCGCCTTTTCCTCGGTGAAGCGCAGTTCCTCGGCGGCCTTTCTCACCGTCGCGGTGATCGGCGTCTTGCCCTTGGGGTTCAGCGCATTGATCTTTTCCATGTAGCTGGCGCGGTTGACCTTGCCGACCGGGACCAGCGTTTCGATATCGCCGCAATCGCCTTTCTTGCGGTGGCCATAGGTCATGATGCCGATCTCGGCCTTGCCATCGAGATCGGCAAGCACCCGGTCCATCACCTCGCGGGCGATCTGGATTTTCGGTTTCTCGTCGATGCGGCCCCACATGGAACCGGAGGCATCCAGCACGATGATGACATTTTCATCGGCTGCGCGGGCGGCGCCTGCGAACAACAGCAGGATCGCGAACAGGGAAAGGATGCGGCAAAGAAGGGCAGACATGGGACACTCCGATAACGGAACCGGTCCGGTTTCACCCCGGCCGGTTTGTTATGCCCCAACTCACTTGCGCGGACTCTTTTCAATTCCGGGCCCGAATGTCAAGAATTTGGGCGCCGCCGCGAATCGTGCCAATCCTGCCCGCGTCCGCACCTGACGGCATTTGACCTGATGGATCGTTAAACCGGCAAGACAGGCTACCGGAAATGACGGATTCTCCAACGATATCTTCCACAGCACCTTACACAACGCCGGACAACCCGGCCGCAATGGCGCGGCTGGCGGGCATTCTCTATCTCGCGATCATCGTGCTCGGCATCTGGAGCGAGGTGTTCGTGCGCGCCGCGCTGATCAACCCGGCCGATCCGGCGGCAACCGCCGGCAACATCCTCGCAGCGCAGGGCCTGTTCAAGGCAAGCCTTGCCGCCGATACGATCATGGCGCTGTGCGATGTGGCGCTGGCCGTGCTGCTCTACGCGCTGTTGAAACCGGCGGGCGCCGTTACCGCACTGGCGGCCATGGTGTTCCGGCTGATACAGGCGGCGCTGATCGCCATGAGCCTGCTCAACCAGTATGCGGCGCTGGCGGTCCTCAACGGCACATGGCCGGTTGCCGGAGACCCGGCGCAACTGGCGCCGCTCTATCTCAACGCCCACAGCCACGGCTACGATCTCGGCCTCGTCTTCTTTGCCGTCAACAGCGGGCTGACCGGCCTGCTGGTGATCCGCTCAGGTTATTTCCCCAAGGCGCTCGGCTATCTGCTGATCGCTGCAGGCGCGGTCTACTTCACCGGCAGCACGCTGCGCTTCATGGCACCTCACCTGCTGGGAAGTTTCGAACCGGCCTATGCCGTCTGCCTGATTGCCGAACTCGCCTTCGCGCTGTGGCTGCTGATCAAGGGTGTCGACACAGAAAAATGGCGAGGCAAGACCGGCCCCGCCAATTCGCTCTAGCGCAAAGTCCGCGCGTTATGCCGAACGGGCCCGCTTGACGTCCGGCGGGGTTGCTTCCTCGGCCAGCATGGCAATGGCGTCGTCAAGCGTCATCGACTGGCTCTGCTGGGAGCCGAGACGGCGCATGGAGACCGTGCCCTCCTCCGCCTCGCGATTGCCGACAACGAGAATGACCGGGACCTTGGCAAGCGAGTGTTCGCGCACCTTGTAGTTGATCTTCTCGTTGCGCGTATCGCTCTCCGCCACCAGTCCTGCCTTGCGCAATTTCGCCACGGCTTCCTTCGCATAGCCATCGGCATCGGAGGTGATGGTCGCCACCACGGCCTGCACCGGCGACAGCCAGAGCGGGAAATGGCCGGCGCAGTTTTCGATCAGGATGCCGAGGAAGCGCTCCATGGAGCCGCAGATCGCACGGTGGATCATCACCGGCTGCTTCTTCTCCGACTTGTCGTCGATATAGAAGGCGTTGAAGCGTTCGGGCAGGTTGAAGTCGACCTGGGTCGTGCCAATCTGCCATTCGCGGCCGATGGCATCCTTCAGCGTGTATTCGAACTTCGGACCGTAGAACGTCCCCTCGCCCTCATTGATGCCGGTCTTGATACGGCCGCCCGATTCTGCCGCCATCCTGTCGAGCGCACGGCGCAGAATGTCCTCGGCATGATCCCAGGAGGCATCGGAACCGACGCGCTTTTCGGGCCTGGTGGCAAGTTTCACCTCGACCTCGTTGAAGCCGAAATCGGCATAGACCGACATCATCAAATCGTTGATGCGCAGGATTTCCGATTCAAGCTGGTCCTCGGTGCAGAAGACATGCGCATCGTCCTGGGTAAAGCCGCGCACGCGCATCAGCCCGTGCAGCGCGCCCGACGGCTCGTAGCGGTGGACATTGCCGAATTCGGCCAGCCGCACCGGCAGATCGCGATAGGATTTGAGCCCGTGCTTGAAGATCTGCACGTGACCGGGACAGTTCATCGGCTTGAGGGCAAAGACCCGGTGATCGGCTTCCTCGTCCTCATCGTTGATGAAGGCATGAGCCGATTTCACCGCGAACATGTTCTCGTTGTACCAGCCCCAGTGGCCGGAAGTCTCCCACAGCGCCTTGTCGAGCACCTGGGGCGCGTTGACTTCCTCATAGACGCCGTCGAGCTGGCGGCGCATGTAGGAAACCAGGCCCCGGAACATTCGCCAGCCCTTGGCATGCCAGAAGACGACGCCCGGCCCTTCCTCCTGGAAGTGGAACAGGTCCATCTCGCGGCCGAGCTTGCGGTGGTCGCGCTTCTGGGCCTCCTCCAGCATGTTCTGATAATGCTTGAGGTCCGTTTCATCGGCCCAGGCGGTGCCGTAGATGCGCGTCAGCATGGCATTGTTCGAGTCGCCGCGCCAGTAGGCGCCGGCAACGCTCATCAGCTTGAAGGCAGTGCCGATATCGCCGGTCGAACGCATGTGCGGTCCGCGGCAGAGATCAAGCCACTCGCCCTGCTTGTAGATCTTGATCTGCTGGTCTGCGGGGATCGCATCGACCAGTTCGACCTTGTAGTTTTCGCCCTTCTGCGCAAAGAACTCCTTGGCCTCGTCGCGGCTCCAGACTTCCTTGGTGAACGGCTGGTTGCGGGCGATGATCTCGCGCATCTTCTTTTCGATCACCGGCAGGTCTTCGGGCGTAAACGGCTCGTTGCGCGCGAAGTCGTAATAAAAGCCGTTTTCGATAACGGGGCCGATGGTGACCTGCGTGCCGGGCCACAATTCCTGCACGGCCTCGGCCATGACATGGGCTGCATCGTGGCGGATCAGCTCGAGCGCACGGGCATCGCTGCGCGTGACGAGTTCGATCGCACCGTCAGCCTCGATCGGGTCGGAAAGATCGCGCAACTCGCCATCCAGCGCATAGGCGACGGACTTCTTGGCAAGGGATTTGGCGATGGATTCGGCAACCTCGCCGCCGGAAATGCCGGCCGGGAACTGCTTCTGGTTGCCATCGGGAAAGGTAAGCGTAATGGAGGACATGCCTGTTTCTCCTATCCAGTCCCGCCTACGAGCGCGGGTGGTTGATCGGAAATGCCGTACCGGGACGGCGGTATGTGCTGCGCATATAGGTGATTTGGGGCGGCAGGATCAAGAGCAAGCCGGGATTGCAGGCCTGCAAAGCCATGCATGGCCACCGCAAAGCCCTTGCAAAGCGCAACGCATCGTCCTTAAATCGATTTTATACGGAGTCGCCCGTGCGGCTCCGCAGTTCATCTCTGGGAGGAAAACATGTTCTCATTCACCTTGACGCGCAGGGCGCTTCTTGCTGCAGCGGTGGCGCTGCCGGCGATGGCTGTCAGTGCCTTTGCCTTCGATCCGTCGAACACCGAATGCATCGCCCCGGCCAATCCGGGCGGCGGCTGGGACTTCACCTGCCGCCAGGTCGGCAAGACCCTGCAGGATCTCAGCCTGATCCCCGGCACGATGCAGGTAACGAACCTCGCCGGTGGTGGTGGCGGTGTTGCCTTCGCCGAGGTGGTCAACAAGCGCAATGAGGACAACAACCTGATCGTTGCCGCCTCCTCGGCCACCGCGACCCGGCTTGCCCAGGGCGCCTTTCCCGGCAACACCCAGGAGCAGGTACGCTGGCTCGGTGCGGTTGGCGCCGATTACGGCGTCATCGCCGTCTCCAAGGATTCGGCCATCAACACGCTTCCCGAGCTGATGGATCAGATCAAGTCGGACCCCTCCTCGATATCGGTTGCCGGCGGCTCGGCAGTCGGCGGCTGGGACCATCTGAAGGTTCTGATTGCCGCCAAGAAAGCCGGCATCGATGATGTCCGCACGATCAAGTACGTCGCCTTCGACGGCGGCGGCGAGGCTGTAACCCAGCTGCTGGCCGGTTCCGTACAGGCCTTCACGGGCGACGCCTCGGAAGCCAAGGGTTTCGTCGATTCAGGCGACATCAGGGTGATTGCCGTGCTGGCACCGGACCGGCTGCCGGGAGATTTCAGTTCCTTCCCGACCGCCAAGGAACAGGGCATCGATGCGATCGGCGCCAACTGGCGCGGCTTCTATGCGCCCGGCGGCATGTCGGACGATGCCTACAACTACTGGACGGAACAGATCGCCAAGGTCTACGCCTCCGACGAATGGAAGCAAGTCATGGCCCAGAACGGCCTCGCCCCGCTCGACATGACGGGCGCCGCCTTCCAGTCCTTCGTTTCGGAATCGATTGAGAACATCCAGTCGATCTCACGGGAAATCGGCCTGATCCAGTAAGGCCTGCGCCTATCTTGCGGCCCGCGGGAGGATTTGCGGGCCGCATGTCAGCCGGGAGCAAACCTGCCGGCTCTAACGGGGAGGATCATCATGACGGGCAAGAGCGACCGCGCGCTTGGCATTGCCGGGCTGCTGTTTGCGGCACTCATCGTGTGGCGCACCACCTATATCCAGGAAAGCTTCATCCAGGACCCGCTGGGGCCGAAAGCGTTCCCGATCGCCGTCGCAGCCGTTGTGGCGCTGGCCTCGGTCTACATCGCGCTGAGGCCAGACGAGGATCCTGTCTGGCCACCGCTCCGCCGCCTCGCCGAGATCGCGGCGGCAGTCGCGGTCATGGTGGTCTATGCCCAGATGCTGCCGGTCGCCGGCTTCGTAGTGGCGACAGCGGTAGCCGCCGCCTATCTGACCTGGCGGCTCGGCACGCCGATCCTAAACTCCGCCATTGCCGGCGTGGTCACCTCGGTTGGCATCTACACGGTCTTTCACCTCGTGCTCGGCCTTTCGCTGGCACGTGGCCCCTGGGGATTTTAGGAGACCGGTCATGGAAGCACTTTCCCAACTCGCCGACGGTTTCGCCATTGCGCTGACCTGGCAGAACATCGGCCTTGCCCTGCTTGGCTGCTTCCTCGGCACGATCATCGGCGCCCTGCCCGGCCTCGGCCCCTCCAATGGCGTGGCGATCCTGATCCCCCTCGTCTTCAGCCTCGGCCTGCCGGCAACGCCGGCGCTGATCCTGCTGACCAGCGTTTACTACGGCGCCATGTATGGCGGGCGCATTTCATCGATCCTGCTCAACATTCCCGGCGACGAGCCGGCGCTGATGACCACGCTCGACGGCTATCCCATGGCGCGCAAGGGCCAGGCCGGCGAAGCGCTGGCACTTTCGGGCATCGCCTCCTTCTTCGGCGCCTTCTTCGCCACCTGGGGGCTGGTGTTCCTGGCACCGCAACTCGTCAAGGTGGCGCTGCTGTTCGGAACGGCAGAATATTTCGCCCTGTTCGTGCTGGCTTTCGCCACGCTGGGCGGGCTTTCAAGCCGCAACCAGGCCAAGGCAGCACTTGCCGCCGGCATCGGCCTTGCCATCTCCATGGTCGGCGTCGACGGCCAGACTGGCGTGCCGCGCTTTACCTTCGGCGAAGTGCACTTCTATGACGGTATCGACTTCCTGGTTGCCATTGTCGGCCTGTTCGCCCTGTCGGAAGTCTTCATCTTTCTCGAACACCGGGGCACCGAACAGGCGGCCGGCAAGGTCAAGCTCGGCCGCATCATTCCACCCTGGTCGATGGTCAAGTCGGTCTGGGGTTCGATGAGCCGCGGCACCGTTCTGGGCTTCATTGCCGGCGTGCTGCCGGGCGCCGGCGCATCGCTCGGCTCCTTCATCGCCTATTCGATGGAAAAGCGGGTGGCTGACCGCGAGGGAACGTTCGGCACCGGAGATCCGCGCGGCGTGGCTGCGCCCGAAGCAGGCAACAATGCGGCTGCCGGCGGCGCGCTGGTACCGATGCTGGCGCTGGGGGTTCCCGGCTCCGGCACTACCGCAGTGCTGCTTGCCATGCTGCTGGCGCTCAACATCACGCCGGGACCGCTCTTGTTCCAGGACAATCCGGACGTTGTCTGGGGGCTGATCGCGGCACTGTTCATCGGCAACATCATGCTGCTGGCGCTCAACATTCCCATGGTCAGCATCTTCGTGCGGGTTCTGTCCATTCCCTCCAACTACCTGATGCCGGCGGTGGCGATGATTTCCTTCGTCGGTATCTACGGCATTTCCGGCTCGACCTTCGACCTGATGGTGATGATCGCCTTCGGCGTGCTCGGTTGGCTGTTGCGCAAGCTCGACGTACCGCTGGTGCCGATCATTCTCGGCGTCCTGCTCGGCGATCAGATGGAAAAGAACCTGCGCCGCACGATGACGATCTCCGACGGCGACCTCTGGGCGCTGGTCGATTCACCGCTTTCGATCGCTTTGTGGAGCTTTGCCATCATCGGTTTCATCCTGCCGATCTTCGCAGGCCGTTATTTCCGCCCGAAGGCCGCCGACAGCCACGAGATGGAAGGCAGCGATCCGGATTGAGAAAACAATCCGTTTGCCGCCGGCCGCCTCCCGTCTGCCGTTGCCAAAAAACACTGCAGAGCCAATACTGCCGCGCATGACAACGCCTTCAAAGCCGGACATCCTCGCCTTCGACCTGACCCGTCCACCGGCGGAATTCATTGCCGATCCGTTTCCCTTCTATGCGGCGATGCTTGAGCATGCGCCGGTCCTGGCGCAACCCGATGGAAGCTACATCCTGTCACGTTACGAAGACCTCGATGCGGTCTACCGGGATACGGAGCGCTTTTCCTCCGACAAGAAATCCACCTTCGGGCCGAAATACGGAACGGACAGCGCGCTGTTCGAACATCATACCACCTCGCTGGTGTTCAACGACCCGCCGCTGCACACCCGCGTGCGAAAGGTCATGGTCGGTGCGCTCAACGCCCGGGCGATTGGCGCCATGGAGCCAGGCCTCGTTACCACCATCGACCACCTGCTCGATGAAATGGCCGGCAAGGACGCGGTCGACCTGATCACCGATTTCGCCTCGCGCATTCCCATCCAGATCATCGGCAACCTGTTCGACATGCCGATGGAAGAACGCGGACCGCTGCGCGACTGGTCGCTGGCGATCCTTGGTGCGCTGGAACCCTCGCTGACGGCGGAACAGGAACAGCGCGGCAATGATGCGGTGCGCGACTTCAAGGCCTATCTGAAAGACCTTGTGGCGCGGCGGCGCGCCAAGATGGGCAACCCGGAAACCGACGTTCTGACGCGGCTGATCCTTGCCGAAGGCGACGAGTTGAGCGAACTGGAACTGCTGCAGAACTGCATCTTCATTCTCAATGCCGGGCACGAGACCACCACCAACCTGATCGGCAATGCTCTGGCGGCGCTTCAGGCTTTTCCCGATCAGAAGCAGTCTTTGCTGGACAATCCCGACCTGATTCACACGGCGGTGGACGAATTCCTGCGGTTTCTGTCGCCCAACCAGTTCGGCAACCGGCTGACCACCTGCGCGGTGGAAATTGGCGGCACAGCGGTCCCGGCGGGAACCAATCTGCATTTGTGCATCGGGGCAGCCAACCGCGATCCGGCAGTTTTTGCAAATCCCCACCGGCTCGATCTTGCCCGCAAGCCGAACAGGCATCTTGCCTTTGCCGGCGGGCCGCATCTTTGCGTCGGCTTCCAGCTTGCAAGGCTCGAAGGCCGCATCGCGATCAGCCGCTTTCTGAAGCGCTATCCCGATTACCGCCTGCTCGACGGCGCGCGGCTCGAAGGACGCATCCGATTTCGCGGCTATGCCGCCTTGCCGGCGGCGCTTTCGACAACTGCAGGTTCGGCAGATGCTATGTCGGGTACCGGCACAGCCGCCTGAAAGCCCTTACCGGAAGCTGCCACCACCTGGTTTCGTCCGCTTTTCTTGGCCAGGAACAAGGCTGCATCGGCGCGGCTGAAAACCCGCTCGAAGCTCTCGCCCAGCCTTCCCTCGGCAACGCCCATGCTTGCGGTGGCGGTAAAGTCCGCATCGCGGCCCTTTGCCCGCCAGCCGGCCAATTGCGAGCGCAACTCCTGCGCCGTTTCGACAGCCATGTCCTCGGTGGCGCGCGGCATCAGGATGCAGAATTCGTCTCCGCCAACCCGGCCTGCAAGACCCTTGCGGCCGACGGTCGCCGCCAGATGACCGGCAAAGGCCCGCACCACCGCATCACCGGCCAGATGGCCCGCACGGTCGTTGATTTCCTTGAAACGGTCG
>JAMLIH010000050.1 GCA_023954255.1 Phyllobacteriaceae bacterium
CGCACTCTTCGGCCAAGCCGGGCGGGAAGACAAGAGGCAAATGCCAAGGCTTGCACGTTCGGGGAAAACTATTTCCTCCGCGCCGCAAATTTGCTCGCTATCGGCCGCAATTCCGTCGCCGGAAGGGCCGATGCTTGTCAACCGCGCCCGCTCCGGGCTTCGGGGAATCAGGTTCATGACAACGCTGTTCGAACGGTTTTTCAAACGATCCGGTGCGTCCGCGCACCACACCTCCACCATACCCGCCTCGCCGCTTACGTTTTCCGTCCTGTTGGCGGCGGCGGGAATTGCCCTGCTGGTTCTGCCTGAAATCTGGATTGCACTGGCAGCCTTGATCTGGGCGGCCACCGGGCTGCTTCATCTGCCCCGGTCGGCCGAAACACTGCTTTGGATATCGGTGCTTCCCATTGGGCTTTGGGCGAGTTGGCGCATTCTCCGGCTGGCCCTTGAAAGCGCCAGCACCCCAGAGGACGGCTCAGCTGCCGGTTGAACCGAAGCCGCCACTGCCGCGTTCGGTCACCGAGGCCAGGTCGGCCAGTTCGATGCGGGCGCGGCTTACCGGCGCCAGGATCATCTGCGCGATGCGCATGCCGCGTTCGATGATGAAATCCTCCTCGCCCAGGTTGACCAGCAGGATCATGATCTCGCCGCGATAGTCGCTGTCGATGGTGCCGGGCGTGTTGAGGCAGGTGATGCCGTGCTTGTAGGCAAGGCCGGAGCGCGGGCGGATCTGGACCTCGTAGCCCTCGGGAATTTCGAGAATCAGGCCGGTGGGCACCAGGGCTCTTGCACGCGGCGCGATTGTCAGCGCCCCATCGACGGCGGCTCGGATGTCCATGCCGGCGCTGCCCGGCGTCTCGTAAGCGGGAAGGTTGAGCCCCTCGCCATGGGGCAGGCGAACCACGCCGAGAGGAATTTCGGAATCCGTCATGCCGTCTCCATTGCCGTCCTGTGTTCCGCCAGGCCCTATTGCTGGCGTTCCAGACGGGCTTGCCGCCGAACGCGCGCCAGATCAAGCGGCAATTCGGCGGTTTCCTTGATTTCCTCCATCACGAAGGAAGCGGAGACATCGGTCAGCGGCACCTTGTCGATCAGCCGCTGATAGAGTTCGTCATAGGCCTTCACGTCGGCGACGCGGGCATGCAGCACATAATCGAGATCGCCGCTCATGCGGAAGGCCGCGGTGATCTGCGGCATGGACTGGATCGCCGAACGGAAGGCCGCCAGCCATTCCCGGTCGTGCTGCGAGGTGCGGATCAGGATGATCACCAGCAGGCCGAGACCCACCTTGGCGGGGTCGACCAGCGCCACCCTGCCCCGCAGGTAGCCGGTCTCCTCCAGCCGCTTCACCCGCCGCCAGCAGGCATTGCGCGACAGGTTCACCTGTTCGGCCAGCGCATCGGCCGTAAGGGTGGCATCGCGTTGCAGCGCCTGCAAAATCTTGAGATCAAATTCGTCGAGACTACTCATTAGTGGGTATTTATCTCATTATTAACGCAAAAGTAATAACAAATTTGGATAATCATCCAGTTACAACGGGATAAACTCCACCATCAAATCAAGCCGGAGGAAGCCATGTCCCAACTGATCAACAAGCTGTTCATCTCGCATCCGCAATCGGTGGAAGAGAGCTATGGCGAGCACGCGTTGTTCGCCTTCCGCTTTTCCATGACGCTGTTTGCCGCCGCCTTCGCCGCGCTCATCCATGCCATCATTCCGGGCCTGTTCGAGAAAACGGCAAGCGGCATCGTCCGCCGGCTGTATGAACGCACGCACAACCGGGGACGCTAGACAGAATGTGCCGCTGGGCCGCCTATCTCGGAAAACCGATCTACATCGAGGAGATTGTCGCCTCGCCGCGCCATTCCCTGATCGAACAGTCCCAGGCGGCGAGCGAATGCAAGACCAGCGTCAATGGCGACGGGTTCGGCCTTGCCTGGTATGGCGAGCGGCCGGAACCCGGCCTTTATCGCGACATTCTGCCGGCCTGGTCTGACTGCAATCTGCGGCATATCGCAAGGCAGGTGCGTTCGCCCCTGTTCCTTGCTCATGTACGGGCATCGACCGGCACTCCGACAAACCGGCAGAATTGCCACCCCTTCGTCAACGGGCAGTGGACGTTCATGCATAACGGCCAGATCGGCGGCTACGCGCAGCTTCGCCGGGCGCTCGAGGAGAAGCTGTCGGACGGCTTCTATCATGCCCGCAGCGGATCGACGGATTCGGAGCTTCTTTTCCTGCTGGCACTGCAGGCGGGACTGGAAAACGGGCCCGGCAATGCCCTGATGCGCGCCGTCGAGACGGTTCTGGAAACGGCACAGCGCCTCGGCGTTCCGCCGCATGTGCGGCTTACCGCAGCGCTGTCGAACGGACGGGAACTTCATGCGGTACGCTATTCTACCGATGATATCTGCCCGACCCTCTACGTCTCGCGCGCTGCCATCGGCGATGGATGGTGCCTCGTGTCGGAGCCGCTGGACAGCCAGGATGGCAAATGGACGGGTGTCGAGCCGGGCAGCTTTCTGACGATCCGGGACGGAAGCCTGCACCGCGAGCCTTTCGGCCGGCAGGCGGCAGACAGCGGGAAATCGTATCCCCTAGCGGGAAGGGCTGCCTGAGGCAGCAGGCCTGCGGCTACCGGCAAGCCATTTCCTGACCTTCTCTCCAAGACGGTCCGGCGAAACGGGCTTGGCAAGATAATCATCCATCCCGGCTTCCAGGCATTTTTCCATGTCGCCTTTCAGCGCATGGGCCGTGATGCCGACAATCGGCGTGTGACGGCCACTGCCCTTTTCCAGTTTGCGGATTTCGCGGGTTGCCTGAAATCCGTTCATCTCCGGCATGGAGACGTCCATCAGGACTAGGCGGGGGCGGTGTTCCTTCCACAGGGCCACGCCTTCGCTGCCGTTGGAGGCAATGCGGAAATCGAAATTGGCCGCCTGCAGGATCTGCCGGAAGACGATCTGGTTCACTTCATTGTCCTCGCAGATGAGGATGTCGATGCATCCTTCATCTTCGGGATCGGCTGCGATGCCGAAGGCGGTGTTTTCCAATCCGGCGGCATCGACCGGATCGGGTTCCGCATCGCCTTCGGCCCTCTCGCCATGGGCCTGCAGAACGGAGACAAGAGTCTCCAGCAGCAGGGAGGAGCGTGTCGGCTTGGTAAGGTGCCCGGCAATGCCGAGCGAGGAGAAGGTTCTACCATCCCGGGTCTGATCGACCGAGGTCAGCATGATGACCGGAATGTCGTCGAGGGCAGGATCGCGGCGCATTGCCTCGATGAAATCGCCGCCGTTCATTTCCGGCATCTGGTAGTCGAGAATGATGCAGTCGATCCTCAGGCCGCGTTCGGCGGCAAGCCGCAGGATCGTCATCCCGTCCTCGCCGTTGCCGGCGGCAGCCCCGTCGAACCGCCATGCGGCGAGCTGTTCGGAGAGGATCGAGCGGTTGACCGGATTGTCGTCGATGACGAGGATGCGGGCCCCGGTGACATCGCGCGGCGGCCGCCTGTCCGCAGTCCCGCCGGCATGTTCCGGCAGTTCGATCTCGAACCAGAAGGTGGAGCCTTCGCCGAAGCTCGACTTCACGCCGATGCTGCCGCCCATCAGTTCGACCAGTGAAGAGGCAATCGCCAGGCCAAGGCCGGTGCCCTCATGCTTGCGGCTCGAGGATGCGTCCACCTGGCTGAATTTTTCGAAGATCGTTTCCAGCTTGTCTTCGGGAATGCCGATGCCGGTATCCTTCACCTCAAAGCGCAGACGGTGAGTGCCGGTGGCGCCCGTCTGCCCTTGCGAGGAGACGTTTACATAGACATGGCCCTGCTCGGTGAACTTGACGGCGTTGCCCAGCAGATTGGTGACGATCTGGCGGATGCGCCCGACATCGCCGATCATCATCGCCGGCAGGGCGGGGTCGACGCGCACGATCAGTTCGAGGTCCTTTTCGGCCACCCGCGAGGTGACGAGCGTTGCCACGTCCTCGATCGCCTCGGCCAGTTTGAAGGGCGCCGGATCCAGCTCCATTTGCCCGGCATCGATCTTGGAGAAGTCGAGAATGTCGTTGATGATGGTCAGAAGCGCGGAGCCCGACTTCACGATGACATCGGTGAACATGCGCTGCTTTGCGCTGAGTTCGGTCTTCGACAGCAGTTCGGCCATGCCCATCACCCCGTTCATCGGCGTGCGGATTTCATGGCTCATATTGGCGAGGAACTCCGACTTGGCATGGTCTGCATGCTGAGCCTGGCGGCGGGCGGTTTCCAGCTCCCGCTCGTGTTCCTTCTGGCGGGTAATGTCGGAGATGGTGATCACGGCGCCGCCGCTTAGACCGGGCGCCGCCTCGATTGCCAGCATGCGTCCCGACGGTGTCGCACGCTCGACGCGATGCATCCTGCCCTCGCGAACATCATTGGCTGCCTGCAGTGCCTTTGCGCGTCCGGCTTCCCCGTCGCCATAGTCGCCGCGTCCGATCAGGAAGCTGAAATAGTCCTCTATCGGCGTGCCGACGCCAATCTCGTCCGGCAGTTCCAGCAGTCCCCTGGCCTTGACGGACATGTATTCGATCTTCTCGCTGCCGAATATCATCAGCCCCTGAACCATGACGGACGTGGCCTGCGAAACCAGCCGGGAGGCCGCCTCGAACTCGGTGCGGATGCGCATCTGCTCGGTGACGTTCCGGCCGGAGCCGATATAGCCCGTGAAGTTGCCGTCATCGTCGAACAGCGGCGTGCCGCTGGCTGAAATCCAGATATCGTCACGGCTTTTTTTCGACCGCACCTTGTAGACCAGATCCTTGAAGGGGCTGTGGGCCTTCAGCGTTCGGACGTAGTCCGCAAATCCCGGATTGTCGTCCGGTTCGATACCCAGCTCATCGTGGGCCTTGCCGAGAATGGCTTCCGGCCGAACGCCGATCGACTCGTGGAGCTGTTCGGAAAGGAAGGAAAACCGCAGGTCGGCATCCATCTCCCAGAACCAGTCGGCTGAGGTAGCGGCAAAATCCTCCAGCCTCTGGCGGCTTTTCTCGATCTCGCCGGTCAGGTCCTCGAGCTTGCGTTCACGCTTGCGGATATCCGAAATGTCGTTGACGACGATACAGACATAGGATTCGCCCCTGCTGTCGACGAGGCGCTTGCAGGCGGAGACGACGTCGATCACCTGCCCGCCCGGGTTCTTCCATGTTTCCTCCACAACAACCGGCCTGCCTGTCTTCAGCACGATGCGTTCGCGGGCCTCGAGCTTTCGCGCCACGGTCTCGCCTGCGACATCGGACAAGTCCTTGCCGATCATCGACTGGCGGGTTCTGCCGTGAAGCGCTGCAAAGGCATCGTTGACCATCACATACCGAAGGGAGGAATCCTTCACCGCCACCGGGTTGGCGAGGGTCTCCAGCGCAATGGCGGAAAGCTCCTCGCTCTGGTCAATTTGCCTCGACTGGGTAACATCCTTGCGGATGGAGAGCGTTCCCGCATCGGGCAGGGGATAGTCGATGGCCGAGATCAGCCTGCCATCGATCGTGGTGTATTCACGCTCGCTGCCCATCCCGGCCCGGCGCTTTTCAACCTGGTACTCGACCCATTGCCGGGCGTGACTTTCAGGTTCCAGCGCTTCGCTCGACAGGGCGTAATCGGTCAGACATTCGTGAAACGTCATGCCCGTGCGGAACTCGGGACAGGCGTAGAAAAGATCGCGAAAATCGTTGTTGAAGGCGACAAGGCGGTCATCCTTGTCCCAAAGCGCGATGGCGACGTCCAGCCTGGAGATCAGCCCGCCCAGCACGGCGGACAGGAAGTCGGCATCGCGATCGGCTACGATCGCCAAGTTGTGAACGGCGGCTCTCGCACCTCTCCCAGCGCCTGACTTGTCGCGTTCTCGCGCCATCGAAATTCCACACCTGACTTGCCGGCAGAGGGCCGGACTGGTTCGAAAGGTGCAATCCGCCGCCAAATCCGCGGCCGAGGCGGTGTGGCGGTTATCTGCCCCACATGAGTAGTGCCGTGTCAGGGTTAACAACCGGTGAACGCGGCCCGGAATTCGCGGCTGCGGGCAGGCTTCAGGCGGTGGCTGTTACCGCCGCCAGATGGTCGCAAATTCGCGCCGCCAGACGCCGCGCCACCTGCTGCTTGGTCAGTTCCGGCCACTCTTCCACACCTTCGCGCGTCAGAATGCGCACGCGGTTGCGGTCGCCGCCCATCACGCCACCTTCTGTGGTGCCGATACCGCTGTCGGGCGAAACGTCATTGGCGACGATCCAGTCGGCCTTCTTGCGTTCCAGCTTGGCACGGGCGTGTTCGACGATCTTCTCGGTCTCGGCGGCAAAGCCGATCAGCAGGCCCGGGCGTTGTTTGTGGTGACCGAGACCCTTGAGAATGTCGGGGTTCTCGGTGAGTTCGAGATGGGAAGGTCCCTTGCCGCCTTCCTTCTTCATCTTCTCCTTCGCCTCCCCCTTCGAGCGCCAGTCGGCAACTGCAGCCACCATGACGGCGATATCTGCGGGAAGGGCAGCTTCCACCATGCGCTGCATCTCGCGGGCGCTTTCGACGCGCACCACCTCGCAGCCCTTCGGATCGGGAATGGAGACCGGACCGCTGACGAGGATCACCTCGGCGCCGAGATCGGCAAGGGCTTCGGCAATGGCATGGCCCTGCTTGCCGGAAGAGCGGTTGGCGATATAGCGGACGGGATCGATCGGCTCATGGGTGGGGCCCGAGGTGACGATGGCACGCTTGCCCTTCAGCGGCTTTGGCCGCGTGTCGAGCAGTTCGCCGATTTTTTCGACGACCTGCATGGGTTCGGCCATGCGGCCCTCGCCTGCTTCGCCGGATTCGGCCATTTCGCCCGCCATAGGGCCGATGAAGTGGATGCCGTCCCGGCGCAGGGATTCAGCGTTGCGGCGGGTCGCCTTGTGGCTCCACATGGCCGGGTTCATGGCTGGAGCGATGAGCACCGGCCGGTTGGTGGCAAGCAAGGCGGTGGAGGCCAGATCATTGGCAAGCCCGTTTGCCATCTTGGCCATCAGGTCGGCGGTTGCCGGTGCCACAACGACAAGGTCGCAGTCGCGGGCAAGCCGGATGTGACCGACATCATGCTCGTCCTCGCGGTCGAAGAGATCGGTAAAGACCTTGTCGGCGGTGAGCGCACCAACGGAAAGCGGCGTGATGAACTGTTGGGCAGCAGCCGTCATGACCGCCCGGACGCGAACGCCGCGCTCGCGCAGGCGGCGGATCAGATCGAGGCTTTTATAGGCGGCGATCCCGCCGGAGATGATCAGCAGCACGCGCTTCCCGGCAGCGGGAAAGCCCGAAATGGCCGGTTCAGGCGACGGCCTGGCGGCTACCGCAGGACCGGCCTGCGGCCTGCCTGAAGCCGCAACTTCAACAGACCCCGCTCCCTGCTCCAGTTCCGCCAGCAGCAGGCGCGCCTCCTCTTCCATGGAGCGGCCATTCCGGGCAGCGCGCTCGCGCAAGGCCTGTTTGGTGGACTCGTCGAGATTGCGTATGGTGATGCTTGCCATGCCGCCAATATGGCATTTGATTGCATTGATTTCAATCATTTGATTGCACTGCAATCACTTCAGCCGAGAAATACCTGCCAGGCCACAAGTGCGGCGATGACCCAAAGGGCAATGTGGCCCCAGCGGGAGTGGCGGGCCTCCGCCTTGCCGATCTTCTCCACCGTTTCAGGCGAAAGCCGGAAGCCGCTCTCGCCCATCTCGGCCATTTCCTGCGCCAGTTTCTCGGCGCGTTCGGAAAGTTCCGGCAATTGGCGGGCGAGGCGCAGGCCTGCCTTCAACCCGTCGCGGGCGTCGGTTGCAATCGCCGCCGGACCCAGATTGCGGCGAATCCAGTCGCCAACCACGGGTTCAGCCGTTTTCCACATGTTGAAATGCGGGTCGAGCGTGCGGGCGACGCCCTCGACGACGACCATGGTCTTCTGCAGCAGCAGCAGTTCCGGCCGGGTTTCCATGTCGAACAGGTCGGTGACCTCGAACAGCAGGGTAAGCAGCTTGGCCATCGAAATCGTCTCGGCCGACTGGCCGTGGATCGGCTCGCCGATGGCGCGGATCGCCTGGGCGAAGCTCGCCACGTCATGATGGGCCGGCACATAGCCCGCCTCGAAATGGACTTCCGCCACGCGGGTGTAATCTCGGGTGATGAACCCGTAGAGGATTTCGGCGAGGAAGCGGCGCTCCTTCTTGCCCAGCCGCCCGGCAATGCCGAGATCGACGGCAACAATGTCGCCTGCCGCATCGACGAACAGATTGCCGGGATGCATGTCGGCGTGGAAGAAGCCGTCACGCAGCGTGTGACGCAGGAAGGACTGGACCAATGTTGCCGCCAGTTGCTCGAGGTCGTGGCCCGCCGCGCGAATGCCTTCGACATTGGAAAGCTTCAGGCCCTCGACCCATTCCATGGTGACGCAGTCACGGCCGGAAAGCTCCCAGTCGACCTGCGGCACACGGAAGCCCGGATCATCCTTGGTGTTCTCGCCGAGTTCGGAGAAAGCCGCCGCCTCAAGCCGCATGTCCATTTCAATCTTCGCCGACTGGGCGAGCGTATCGGTAACGGCAACGGGCCTGAGCCGCCGTGAGGCCGGAATGTGTTTTTCCTGCAGGCGGGCAAGGGTATAGAAGGTTTCAAGATCGCGGCGGAAGCGCGGCCTGACACCGGGCCGGATGACCTTGACGGCGACGGTCGCGCCATCGCGCCTGCGCACCGCCTTGTGTACCTGGGCGACTGAGGCACCAGCCACCGGCTCGGAGAAATCGGAAAACATCCCGTCAAGCGGCCGGCCGAGCGAAGCCTCGATCTGGCGCACCGCCTCGGCACGGGGAAAGGGCTGCATGCGGTCCTGCAGCAGTTCAAGATCGCCGGCAATCTCCGAACCCACCACGTCGGGCCGGGTCGCGAGGAACTGGCCGAGCTTGACCCATGAGGGACCGAGCCTGTTGAGCGCCACGGAAAGCTTCTCGGACCGGGTGGTATTCCTTGCCCGCGAGCGGCGGATCAGGCCGGCAAGCTTCTGGCCGAAGCGCGCAGGTGGCGGCAGGGGATCGGACGGCAGGGCGGAGATCACCCCTTCCCTCGCGAGCACATAGCCCGCCCGCGCCAGTGAGAGAAGATTGCCCAGCGTGCTCATGACGGATCAGAGCTTCCAGCCGGAATGAAGCGCCGCAATGCCGCCGGAAAAATCCGACCAGTCGACGCGGGAAAATCCCGCCCGGGCGATCAAGGCGGCAAAGTCGCGCTGGTTGGGGAACTTGCGCACCGACTCGACAAGATAGCGGTAAGGCTCGCCGTCTCCGGCGACCACCTTGCCGATTTCGGGAATGACGCGCATCGACCACTCGTCATAAAGCCGGTCGAGCACCGGCATGTCGACCTCCGAAAACTCGAGGCAGAGGAACCGCCCGCCGCGCTTCAGCACGCGAAAGGCTTCCGACAGCGCCTTGTCGATATGCGGCACGTTGCGAATACCGAAGGCGATCGTATAGGCGTCGAAGGCGTTGTCCCCGAAAGGCAGCTTCTGGGCATCGGCCTCGACGAAATCGACAAGGCCATCGAGCTTGCGGCTCACGGCGCGCTTTTTGCCCACTTCCAGCATCGAAGCGTTGATATCGAGCACGGTGGCATGCACGTTGCGGTTTGCCGCCTCGAGGATGCCGAAGGCGATGTCGCCGGTACCGCCCGCCACATCGAGCACATGCCAGCCGGAACCCGGCCTTTTCGGCGGCGCGAGGCGGGAGATCATCGCATCCTTCCAGATGCGGTGCATGCCGCCCGACATCAGGTCGTTCATCACATCGTAGCGGCCGGCCACCTTGTGAAAGACATCATTGACCAGCGGCTGCTTTTCCTCGCTGTCGACAGGCCGGTAGCCGAAGCTTGCCGACAGTTCATCGGCCGATTTCGATCTTGTCTTTGCGTTCTGGGCGGGCATGGTGTGATTCCGGTAATCGATATGCGGCAGCTCTATCAGCAGCCCATTGCTATATACAGGCCTTATAAACAGCCAGAGAGGATATGGCACCCCGTGCGCAAAAACAGTGGCGAATTGGCGTTAACGAGAGACCATAGCGGAGCGGGCCGGCAAATGAATGCGGCAGCTTCCCGCAGGGGTGTTCCGGCTGCCATGCGGAACAGGTGCCGCCATGCCTGAATTGCCGGAGGTCGAGACCGTAAGACGGGGGCTGGCGCCGGTGATGGAGGGCGCCGTCATCACCGCCGTGGAGGCGCGCCGGGCGGATCTGCGCTTTCCATTCCCGGAACGCTTTGCCGAACGACTTGCGGGCCGCAGGATTGCCGCCATGGGCAGGCGGGCAAAGTACCTGACCGCCGATCTCGATGACGGCACGGTGCTGGTCATGCATCTCGGCATGTCGGGCTCGTTCCGCATCGAGGTTACCGGAGAGAGCAGCCTGCCCGGTGTTTTCCACCACGACCGGTCGAAGCAGGCGGCCCACGACCATGTGCTTTTTCACCTCGACCATCCCAACCACGGCAAGGTGAGGGCGATCTACAACGATCCGCGGCGGTTCGGCTTCATGGACCTGATTGCACGCAGCGGGTTCGACCAGCACCCGTTTTTCCGTGATCTCGGCATAGAACCCACGGGCAATGCCCTGTCGGCGGACTATCTGGCGGCACGCTTTGCCGGCAAGCGAACGCCGCTCAAAGCGGCATTGCTCGACCAGAAGCTGGTTGCAGGCCTCGGCAATATCTATGTCTGCGAAGCACTGCACGGGGCAGGGCTCTCGCCAAAGCGGCTGGCCGGCAGCCTGACCACCAAGAACGGCAGGCCGTCAAAGCATCTGGCACCCCTGACCGACGAAATCCGCAAGGTCATCGCCCGGGCAATCGAGGCCGGCGGTTCCTCGCTGCGCGACCACCGCCAGGCCGATGGCAGTCTGGGCTATTTCCAGCACCAGTTCGCCGTCTATGACCGCGAGGGCGAGCCCTGTCCAAAGCCCGGTTGCGGCGGGACGGTTCGCCGGATCGTGCAATCGGGGCGCTCGACCTTCCATTGCCCTTCCTGCCAGCGGTAGCGGCAACCGATTTTCGGCCCCGAAGCGTTGACTTTGCGCCCATTATCCCCTTATAAGCGCCACGAAATTCCGGCGGCTCATCTCGGAAGATGTGAGCCGCCGTGTTTTGTTGTGCTGCGGCAGCGATGATTTATCGGCACGCCATGCCAGCTTGGGCAGATCGGCACGCAAAACCGGAAACCCGAACATGAACGCCCGAACAGGGCATTTGAGAAAGTCCGATCATGGCGAATACTGCCTCAGCAAAAAAAGCGGTCCGCAAGCTTGCTGCCCGTACCGAAGTCAACAAGGCCAACCGCTCGCGCATGCGCACCTATGTGCGCAAGGTTGAGGAAGCAATCGCTTCCGGCGACAAGGAAGCCGCCAACAACGCCTTCAAGGTCGCCCAGCCGGAAATCATGAAAGCGGTGACCCGGGGCATCCTGAAAAAGAACACCGCATCGCGCAAGGTTTCGCGTCTGGCCAAGCGCCTGAAGGCCGTCGGCGCCTGATCAGGAAGTGCCTGCCGGCCCGGAACCGGGCCGCGCCCGATGGATTTGTCAGATTTCTGATATGACCCCGCCGCCGTGCGGGGTTTTTTATTGCCCGCAAGCCCACTTCCGTGCTGATCTGAGTTGAGTTGCCTTGCGCGGGGATCCGGCAAACCGGAAGGATGCAAGCAGCGACCGAGTGGTTTGCCGAGGCAAATATTCCGAAACACTGACAATCGCAGGAATTTTTTCCGTTATTTTTTATTTGTTTTATTTCAGACCTTTACGGCATGGTCTCTCAGAATAAATTCCTTCCATCTGATTTTTCAGCTTTTTCCGAGTCAAGCCCCCGTATCGGAGAAAAATTTTTTCGCCCCTTTCAGCACCCCCTTGCAGGCTGTGGGGAAGCGACAAAAAACCATTGAATCACAAGCCGTTTTGGGGCTGTGAAATGCGCGAATCAAACGGCCGGAACAGGCAAAAAAAATTACTTTCCCGAAAATTGCCGATTGGCTGTTGCATGGCAAAATCGCCCTGTGTAGGTTGCTTGCCATCGGCGGCAAACCCTAGGATTTCAGGGGTTTTCCGTGCCCGGAAGAGGGGATTTCTTGTTTTGCAGACCCGGATGCTTCATCCGGTGTTACCTTGTTCGGTTGTGCCGGACAAGGCAGGGAATTCGTGTGCCTTTCGGGCGCCGATCGTACGGCCTGGTCCAGTCGGGAGGCATTTGCCTCCAGGCGCGGGGGCCGGCGGTAACGGTTGCAGAAAACCTTCGCCCTGAAGGCACTGCAGCCGGTTTGGCGGGCTGGCCGGGGGGCTGGTTTAGTAAAGCGTAACGGGGCGGCGGCTCCTTCACTTCTCCGGAAACCTCGTTCCGGGAGGCAGAGCGGTTTGCCGATTGAGCAAGGACCGGCGGTGGTTGGCACTACCGCCCATGGGAGGGAATGAGCGGCATGTCCTATGCGGGCGACAAGAGCTGCAAGGAAACCTGGCATGCTCTTGAAACGGATGGAAACGCCGTACTGGTCGACGTCCGCACCACAAGGGAATGGGAGATCATCGGCGTTCCCGATCTCTCCCCCATCGGCAAGGAGGCACTGTTCGTCGAATGGCAGATGTTTCCGGCCATGGACATCAATCCGGACTTTGCCGGAGCGGTGGACACGCAATTGAAGGCAATGGGCCGGGACCGGGACACGCCGGTCTACTGTCTTTGCCGGTCGGGGGTCAGAAGCAAGTCGGCGGCAGCCGCGCTGACGGCCCTTGGCTACAGCCAGGCCTATAATATCGATTCCGGATTTGAGGGTATTCCGGACGAAAACGGCGAGCGGGCGAGGATCAACGGGTGGCAGCATGACGGGCTGCCCTGGAAAAAAGGGTGATGCAGCGCGGCGGCAACCGTGGGGAATTGGGCACGACAACAACAAGCTGGCGGGACAGCCGGCAACAGACAACCAGGCGGGAAAAATGAAACAAACAGGCGGCGAAGCTTTCGAGCCGGGGAAACCAGCAAGCGGCAAACTATCATCAAAAACCAATGGCGCGGATGACGATCGGGCCGGCGGCCAGGCGGCCAATGGCAGCGCGGATCATCCCGGCTGGATCAAGGTGCGCCAGAAGCTGCAGACCACGCTCGGCACGGAGATCTTCAACAGCTGGTTCGGCCGCATCAAGCTGGTCGGCACAGAAGGCGGTGTGGCGGTTCATTCCGTGCCGACGGCCTTCCTGAAGAGCTGGATCAATTCCCACTATCGCGACCTGCTGCTGGAACTCTGGCAGAAGGAGGACAAATCCATCCTGCGCGCCGACGTCATCGTGCGTTCCGCCGTGCGCCGGGCAAATGTCCGCATAACCGCCAAACCGGAGAAGCCGGAAGGTGCGGCAGGCGAGGAAACTGCGCGCAAGGGTGCCCAGCCGTTCCTGAGCCGCCCGCAATCGAGCCGCCATGCCGCTGCCGAGGGCGAACCCGGCTTTACCGGATCCCCGCTCGATCCGCGCCATACCTTCGCGAACTTCATCGAGGGAAAATCGAACCGCATCGTCTATGCGGCAGCGCGCTCGGTTGCCGAGGGCGACGGCTCCTCGGTACGCTTCAACCCGCTGTTCATCCACGCCAATGTGGGCCTCGGCAAGACCCATCTGCTGCAGGCGATCGCCTGGGAGACCCGGCTGCGCGACCCTTCCAAGAAGGTGCGCTACCTGACGGCGGACTATTTCATGTGGGTCTTCGCAAAGGCCCTGCACAATCACACCGCCCTGTCGCTGAAGGAAACCCTGCGCGATATCGATCTTTTGCTGATCGACGACATGCAGTTTCTCCAGGGCAAGGCCATCCAGGCGGAATTCTGCCATCTCCTCAACGAGCTGATCGACAGCGCGCGTCAGGTGGTGGTGGCGGCGGACCGTCCGCCGACGGAGCTTGAAAGCCTCAACGAGCGGGTTCGTTCGCGGCTCAAGGGCGGTGTGGCCCTCGATATCGAGGTGCCGGACTACGAGTTGCGCAAGTCGATCCTCAACATGCGATACGAGGAAGCAAGGCGCGACCAGCCGGGGCTCGACATTCCCGAGGACATCCGCCACTACGTCGCGCGCCAGGTCAATACGAGCTGCCGCGACATCGACGGCGCCTTCAACCAGCTTCTGCTGCAGCACCGCTACAGCGACGGGCCGGAAGGCTATGAGGAACTGGACAAGATGCTGCGGCACCTGATCCGTTCCGGCGATCACAAGCGGGTGCGCATCGAGGACATCCAGCGCGTCGTCGCAAGGCAGTTCAACGTTGCCCGCAACGACCTTCTGTCCAACCGCCGCACCCAGCAGATCGTGCGGCCTCGCCAGATCGCCATGTATCTTTCCAAGGTGATGACGCCACGCTCCCTGCCGGAGATCGGCCGGCGCTTCGGCGGCCGCGATCACACCACGGTTCTGCATGCGGTACGCAAGATCGAGGACCTGATGAGCGAGGACCACAAGCTGGCGCAGGAAATCGAGCTGCTCAAGCGGCTGATCCTCGACTGAGCACCGGGCGCGGGCGGCTTCTGCCAAAGGCGGTTTTCCCCAGCAAAGCCGCCGGCAGGACTGTCAAAAGCAAGCAGACCATTGCAAAATGACGCGGATTTTCACAATCTGCGCTGCCCGGCGCGGGTTCCCGCCTGAACCTGCTGCCGGCAAGGTCAATCTGCCAGCCAGATCACAAGCGTCCGGATCGCCGGACGCCCGGTCTCCGGGACGGGTAACGCTGCTCCGGGGACGCAGCAGACGGGAACAGTCACGATGCGTGTAACGATTGAACGGTCAAACCTTCTGAAATCCCTCGGCCATGTGCACCGGGTGGTCGAGCGCCGTAATACCATTCCGATCCTGTCGAACGTGCTGCTGACGGCAGAAGGCGGCGAACTGCACCTGAAGGCGACCGACCTCGATCTGGAAATCTTCGAAAAGGTTCCCGCAGTGGTCGAGCAGGCCGGATCGACGACGGTTCCGGCCCACATGCTGCATGACATCGTGCGCAAGCTGCCCGAGGGGGCGGAAGTCATGCTGTCCATGGAAGAGAGCGGCAATTCCATCAAGATCACGGCAGGCCGTTCGCGCTTTACGCTGCAATGCCTGCCGTCGGCAGATTTCCCGGACATCACGGCCGGCGACTTCAGCCACATGTTTCGCCTGCCTGCCTCAAGCCTCAAGAACCTGATCGACCGCACCCAGTTCGCGATCTCGATGGAAGAGACACGCTATTATCTCAACGGCATCTACTTCCATACGGTGGAAGAGGACGGCAGTCTGGTGCTGCGCGCGGTGGCAACGGACGGACACCGCCTTGCCAGCGCCCAGGCCGAGGCGCCGTCGGGCTCTGAAGGCATGCCGGGCATCATCGTGCCGCGCAAGGCGGTGGGCGAGATCCAGAAGCTGGTGGAAGACCGCGATGCCACCGTCACCTTCGAGGTTTCGGAAACGAAAATCCGCCTTTCGGTCGGCGACGTGGTGCTGACCTCGAAACTGATCGACGGCACCTTCCCCGATTATACCCGCGTCATTCCCACCGGGAACGACAAGGAACTGAAGATGGACCGGGCAAGCTTTGCCGCCGCCGTCGACAGGGTATCGACGATTTCCTCCGAACGCGGGCGCGCGGTCAAGCTGACCATCGGCGACGGGCAGGTGGTGCTTGCCGTCAACAATCCGGAGTCGGGCACGGCAACGGAAGAGGTTGCCGTCGGTTACGATGCCGACCCGCTGGAGATCGGGTTCAATTCGCGCTACCTGCTCGACATTACGGGACAGCTTTCCAGCGACGAAACCGTGTTCATGCTGGCGGATTCCGGATCGCCGACGCTGATCCGCGATTCGGGCGACGACAACGTGCTGTTCGTGCTGATGCCGATGCGGGTGTAACCGCGTTCCATCGCTTGCCGCTTGCGGCGCCATTTGTGCTATCTGTTGGGTGAATCAGTCCCACGCCGGGCATTGCGCCGGCGGAAAGGCATGTCATGGCCCGGCCAGGAGAAACAGCACAACAGCAGGACGCCGATCCGAAGGCTCCGTCCGTGCATCTTGAAGTGCTGCGGCTGACCGACTTTCGCAACTATTCAGGCCTCTCGCTGGAACTCGACCGGCGCCATGTGGTGCTGACGGGGGAAAACGGCGCCGGCAAGACTAATCTGATGGAGGCGGTGTCCTTCCTGTCGCCGGGACGCGGCCTGCGGCGGGCTGCCTACGACCAGGTCGGACGCGCCGGCGGTTCGGGCACCTGGAGCGTGTTTGCCAGCCTGCAGGGTGCGCACGGCCCGGCCGACATCGGCACCGGCCTCACCGAAACGGCTGCCGGGGTCGAGACCCATCGCAAGGTGCGCATCAATGGCAGCCAGGCCAAGACCATCGACGCACTGCTGGAGCACAGCCGGATTGCCTGGCTGACGCCTGCCATGGACGGGCTGTTTACCGGGCCTGCCAGCGACCGGCGAAAGTTTCTCGACCGCATGGTGCTGGCAATCGACCCGCTGCACGGTCGGCGGGTGAGCGATTTCGAAAAGGCGATGCGCGGGCGCAACCGGCTCTTGTCGGAAGATACAGCACCGGGCCAATGGCTCGATGCGGTGGAAACCCAGATGGCGGAACTGGCAACGGCCATCGCTGCCGCCCGCCGCGAACTGGTTTCGCTGTTGTCTGCCGCCATCATCGCCCAGCAGGAGGCGGGCTCGCCCTTCCCCGATGCGGTGGCGACGCTGGAGGGCACGCTTGAAAGCGCCCATGGCGACATGGCGGCAAGCGATCTCGAAGAGGAATATGCCGCGCGGCTGCGGGCAAACCGCTGGAGCGACAAGGGCGCTGGCAGAACACTCGAAGGCCCGCATCGCAGCGACATCGTGGTCCATCACCGGCCGAAATCGATGGCCGCGGCGCTTTGTTCGACCGGAGAACAGAAGGCGCTGCTGATCGGCATGGTGCTTGCCCATGCCCGCCTTGCCCGCGAGATCAACGGGTTTGCGCCGATCCTGCTGCTCGACGAAATCGCCGCCCATCTCGACGAGAAACGCCGCACGGCGCTGTTCGACATGGTCGACGGCCTTGGCTGCCAGGCCTTCATGACCGGCACCGACCGGACGCTGTTCGACGCCATGGGCGAGCGCGGCCAGTTCTTCACCGTTGCCGAAGGCAGTGTTACAAGAGGCTGAAGCAAACCCGTCTTCCGGATACTATCATGCTCGATGAACGCGAACTGGAACGCTATGCCCGCCACATCGTGCTGGCGGAGGTGGGAGGCACGGGTCAGCAGAAGCTGAAGGTGGCCAAAGTGCTGGTCATCGGCGCGGGCGGACTCGGCTCGCCCGTCCTGCAATATCTCGCCGCCGCCGGTGTGGGCACGCTCGGCGTCATCGACGACGATACGGTGTCGCTCTCCAACCTGCAGCGTCAGGTGATCCATGACAGCGATGCGGTGGGTGTCGCCAAGACGCAATCGGCAGCCCATTCGCTGCGGCGGATCAACCCCCATGTAACCACGGTCCGTCACGACGCGCGGCTGTCGGATGACAATGCCGAACGCCTGATCGGAGGCTACGATCTGGTGGTCGACGGCTCCGACAATTTCGCCACCCGCTATCTGGCGGCGGACACTTGCGAGAGACTCCGAAAACCGCTGGTGACGGCTGCCGTCGGTCGCTTCGACGGAACGCTGACCGTGCTGGTGCCGCATCTTGCCGATGGCGAGGGGAACGCCAATCCGCGCTATCGCGACATCTTTCCCGAAAAGCCCGATGACGGGCTACTGCCAACCTGCGCGGAGGCGGGCATTCTGGGGGCGCTGACCGGCGTCATGGGCTCCCTTCAGGCAATGGAGGCGATCAAGCTGATCACCGGCGTCGGGGAGCCGCTCATAGGCCGGCTGCTGATGGTCGACGGCCGGGCGATGCGGTTCGAGACCGTGCGCTACCGGCGGCGCGGCTGAGATGACCCTCATGCTGCGGCGGATGATGCCGGGAGAGGCGGGCTGGCCGGCGGTGCTTGGGCTGATTCTCGATGCCTTTGCCTACATGGATGATGTCATCGACCCGCCCTCTTCCGCCAAGCTGCTGACGGTGGAAAACCTTCAGCAGAAGGCAGGGCGCGAACATGCGCTGGTGCTGTTCGAGGGCGAGACGCCCGTTGCCTGCATCTTCTGCGATCCGCGCAGGGACTGTCTTTATGTCGGAAAGCTTGCCGTATCGCAGGCGTGGCGCGGCAAGGGGCTGGGAAAGCAGCTCATCGGCGAAGCGGCAGCGCTTGCCCGCCAGCTCGGCTACGGGGAGCTGGAACTGCAAACGCGGGTCGAACTGACCGCCAACCACCGCTTCTTCGAGGCGCTCGGTTTCATCAAAACCGGCGAGACCGCCCATGCGGGCTATGACCGGCCGACCTCGATCACCATGCGCAAACAGATCACAGACTGAACCGCAACGACATGCAGGAGAGCCCGCCATCGACCAGGGCTGCCTGATCGGCGGAAAGCGTGATCACCTTGTAGCCTTCGGACTGGAGCAGGGCGAGGGTCTTGGGGAAGCCCGTGCGCAGGAAGACCGGCTCGTTGAAACGGATCAGGTTGGTGGCTGCTTCCTCGCCTTCCACTGCCTCGATGACCCGGTAGCCCTCGAAACAACCGGAACCGGCAAGCCGCGCCGTCGAAAAGACCGTATGGCTGTCGAGCAGGCCGCAGTCGGACTTGAAATGCAGCACGCCCGACGGCGTGTTGACGACGCGAACGCGGTAGCCGAGCGGTTCGAGGATTTCCGAAAGCGCATCAACGCCTTCCTGATCCGTGCGCTCCGACATGCCGATCAGCGCTTCGTCATCGGTCAGCAGAATATCACCGCCATCGACAAACCCGCGCTCGAGCCGCTTCACCGAGCCGAAGATTTTTTCCAGCGCCGGGGCGATTTCCGCCGCCTCGCCGAACCGGCTTTCGGCACCCGGCCGCAGGATGATCGCCGTGCCGCCGGCACAAAGCGCGGCATCCTCGACAAACACGGAATCGGGAAATCCCTCAAGCGCGTCGAGTATGGTGACATTCGCACCGGTTTCCGCCAGCGCCTTCGTATAGGCCTGATGTTCGGCAAGAAATTCAGCAGGGTCGGGATCGGCACCCCCGCCGGCTCGTAGTCCGTTGGCAATGCTCTTGCCCGGCAGACGTGAAACGGCATGGGTGAAACGCCAGGAGCGTCCTTCCTTCATGATGATATTCTCCAATCAAACCATGCTGGCGAGGATGCGGTCCGGCGGGCGGTGCCCGTCCATCCAGGTGCGGATGTTGATGATCACCCGTTCGCCCATTTCCTGACGCCCCTCGATGGTCGCCGATCCCATATGGGGCAGGATGACGGCCTTGCCCTGGCGCGAAAGCGCCATCAGGTCCTCGCTTACCGCCGGTTCGTGTTCCAGCACATCGAGACCGGCGCCGGCAAGCCGGTCTTCCTGCAAGGCCCTTACCAGCGCATCCTGATCGATGATCTCGCCGCGGGCGGTGTTGACGATGATCGAGCCCGGCTGCATCAGCGCTATGCGCCGGGCCGAAAGCAGATGGAAGGTCGCCGGTGTGTGGGGGCAGTTGACCGAGACCACATCGACCCGGGAAAGCATCTGGTCGAGGGATTCCCAGTAGGTCGCGTCCAGTTCCTGTTCGACCTGTTCGGAGACGCGGCTGCGGTTGTGATAGTGGATCGACAGGCCGAACGCCCTGGCTCGGCGGGCGACCGCCGTTCCGATGCGTCCCATGCCGACGATGCCGAGCCGCTTGCCCCAGATGCGGCGGCCAAGCATCCATGTCGGCGACCAGCCCCTGAAGCGGCCCTCGCGCATGGCGTCGATGCCCTCGTCGAAACGCCGGGCGACCGCGATCATCAGCCCCATGGTCATGTCGGCGGTATCTTCCGTCAGCACGTTGGGCGTGTTGGTGACGATGATGCCTTTCTCGGCGGCAGCGGCAATGTCGATGTTGTCGACCCCGTTGCCGAAGTTGGCGATCAGCTTCAATTGCTCGCCGGCCTGGCCGATCACCGAACGGTCGATGCGGTCGGTCACCGTCGGGACCAGGCATTCCGTCGTCTTCACCGCCTCGATCAGCCGGGCGCGGGAGAACGGCGCATCATCGAGATTCAATTCCGTGTCGAACAATTCACACATGCGGGTTTCAACCGCATCGGGCAGTTTGCGCGTTACAATGATCTTTGGCTTTCTTGCGGTCATCGACTGCCTGTGAACTCCTACCCGTGCCGTTTTCCGGCGAATTCCGGCCGGTTTTCCGGCCTTGTTGACGGCTCCTTAACCCTGTCCGGTGTAGATTCAGTCACCATGATTTCTCCCGGACGGCAAGCCTGTTTAACAGACGCATTTGGCACCGCCAATGGGCCAGCGGTCAAGACGGCAGCTGCCGGGAACAAGCCAGCCCAGGTTTTCGACCTGAAACCGGATAGCCGAGCAAAATGACCAAAAAGCACTCCCCCAGCCTGTTTACCGCCTCCCTTGTTGCCTCCTGCCTGATGTCTGCTCCCCTCGCCGCTCTGGTGACGGCAACAGCACCCTCGACGGCAGCAGCAGCGGCCGATCACGGCAAGTCCGGCCTGCCGCTGCCGCGTTTCGTGTCGCTGAAGGCCAGCCGGGTCAACATGCGGGTCGGGCCGGGACGGGAATATTCCGTCGACTGGATGTTCACCAAGCGCGGCCTGCCACTCGAAATCCTGCAGGAATACGACAACTGGCGCAAAGTGCGCGACTCAGACGGCACGGAAGGCTGGGTCCTGCAGACCCTGCTGACGGGCAAGCGCACGGCGCTCATCTCGCCCTGGCTGAAGGAAGAGGGCGGAATGGTGGAACTGCATGCCAAGCCGGAAGCCAGTTCCCCGGTCGTTGCCAAAATGGAAGCCGGTGTGCTGGCCGAGGTTGAGACCTGCGAAAACGGCTGGTGCCAGATCAAGGCCAGGGACTGGTCGGGCTATGCCAGGCAGATGAGCCTGTGGGGCGTCTATCCCGACGAAAAGATCGACTAGGGCGTGGCCCGCCATTCCTGCGGCGCATTTTCCACCTAACGGTGAAACGGTCTAGCGGTCAGGCCGCGGCGTCGGCACTGGGATCGGGCCGGTAATCGGCTCGTAGACGGATTGCGGCTTGTCCGGCACCGCCACGGTGGCAGCCGCGATAGCCTTGAGCGCCGGTTTTCCGCCCGCCTCGATCGGCCGGCTGGCGAGCGCTGCCATCGGGTCGAAGCGGGCAGGCAGGTCGAGCTGCGGGGCAACAAAACCCGAAAGCGATCTTGCATTGTAGACGGCAGACTGCACCGGCTTTTCGTTCGCGCTCACCACGGCCTGACAGGACTGCGGCAGATCGGCGACGGTGATCACCTTGGGCTTTGCCGGCTTGGCCTTGGCGGTGTCCTTCTTCTTTTTCGACGGCTTCTTCGGCGCCAGCGCCACATCGAACCACCATTGAAGCGAGGAATCGCAGCCGGTTCCCGGCGTTGTCGCCTTCTGCTTGCGGCAATCGGTCGAGCCCGGCGGGCAGCCGATGCGCAAGTGGAAGTGATAGTGATGGCCGTAATAGGGCCGCACCTTCTGCAGCCATGAACGGTCGCCCTTCACCGTGTCGCAGAGTTTCTTCTTGATGCCGGGATGGACCAGCAGACGCTCGACCTGGGGAAAGCTTGCCGCATTGCGCAGCAGGTTCTCATAGGATTTGTTCCAGCGCCGGTCGTCGACGTAATTGGTGCCCTTCTTCAGGATCGAAATCGCGGAGGTATCCTCGCGCTCGCGATAGCTCAGCCGCCGGTTGGGCATCGGCGTCAGCCAGATATCGGCATCGAGGCCGATCTGGTGGGAGGCGTGCCCGGTCAGCATGGGCCCGCCGCGCGGCTGGGAAATGTCCCCGACGAGCAGCCCGTTCCAGCCGCCGCGATTGGCCCTGATCGACAATTCCTCGATGGTGCTTATGAGCTCGGGATGGCCCCAGCGGCGGTTGCGCGAGATGCGCATGACCTGCCAGGTAGGCCCGTCGAACGGCATGGCGACGGCGCCGGCCAGGCAGCCGCGCGAATAGAAGCCGTGAGATGCCGGCTTCAGCGCGGCGGCGCCGGCCATGGAGCCGAACACCTTCTTGGCAGGCGCTTGTGCCTGCGCCTGTACGGGCAGGAGCAGCGCTGCCGACAACACCACGGCAGAAACCCGGCACAATACACGGCGTAGAAAAACGGTCGTCTTCACGGAAACTATCCTGCGATCGATTGCCTGCGGCCTTTGCATTCCGGCGGCAACCAGATGCCCCGCTGCCCGCCAGCCGCCCATCCTGCCACTTTGGCGGGAATCAGTTACCAACAGATTACCCACGGGAATATGGCCAAGACAAGGATACAGCAAAAAGGCGGCGTTTGCCATCTTCCCAGAAGGGCGGGCCGCATTGCAGTATGGGGCAATCCCACCTATCTGAGGGGAAGCATTGTTATCCGATTGCGGAGAAAGGCGATGGAAAGCGGCACTGCCGAAGTACAATTGAGCTTCTTTCGCCAGCGCCAGCATGCGTGGCTCAACGCGCTGCATACCTGGCTGCTGGTGGGCGGCTCCATCCTGCTGCTGGCGGCGGTTGCCTGGGTGTTCTTCGGCGCCAACGGCATCCTGTATGCGGCGGTGTTCGGCGGCATCAGCCTGTTCATGGCAAGCCGCGTCAGCCCGCAAATGGTGCTGCGCATGTACAAGGCGCAGAAGGTTTCGCCATCGCAGTTTCCCGCCGGCCACGCCATTCTGGACCAGTTGGTGGAACGCGCCGGGCTTGAAACCCGGCCGGAGCTCTATGTCGTTCCCTCCAACATGATGAATGCCTTCGCCGTCGGCCGCAAACACAATGCGGCGGTTGCGATGACCGACAAGCTGGTCCGCGCCATGACCAAGCGCGAACTCGCCGGAATCATGGCGCATGAGGTCACCCATATCAAAAACGAGGACATCAGGGTGATGGCGATAGCCGACATGGTAAGCCGGTTCACCTCGATGATGTCGACCTTCGGAACGTTTGCGCTGCTGGCCAACATTCCCTCGATCCTGTTCGGCGGCGGGGCAACCGTGCCGTGGCTGGTGGTGCTGGTGCTGATGTTCGCGCCGACGGTGGGCGGGCTGCTGCAACTGGCCCTGTCGCGCACCCGCGAATACGATGCCGATCTCGGCGCGGTGATGCTGACCGGCGATCCGGACGGGCTGGCCTCGGCGCTGATCAAGCTGGAACATGCCCAGAAGGCACACTGGGAAGGCATGGTGCTGCCCGGCGGGCGCATTCCCAACCCGTCGATGCTGAGAACCCATCCCAAGACCGAAGACCGCATCGAGCGGCTGATGGCGCTGAAGGAAACGCCGGAGACCATCGGCGAGATCGCCGAGGGCAGAAAGCCGGCAGAGGAGGTCATTCCGCCGGAGATGCGCGAACAACTGCCGAAGCGTGCTTCCCCGGTGCCGCGCATCAGGCGCAAATGGGGCCGCGGCGAAGGCTCGAAATATGCCGACTATGCCAGCCTGATGAGAAGCGATGCCGTAAGCCGGCTCGACAAGCAGGCAAGCAGCGACGACCCGGCAAGCGAGGAAAGCCTCGCACCCGCCGACGGCAAGCCGCGCATCCGCATCACACGCGGCGGCGTGTGGTGGTGACGGGCAGTCAGGCTAGCCGCCGGTGAACATCGCCGCCGTTTCCTCGTCTGCGGGAAAGAACTGCTCGATAAAGAGACCCTCCACATAGGCATCCGCCGGGGATCCGAAGGTCGATATGGTGGTGATCCAGCCGGTTTCCGCATCCGCGATGCGGAAGCGGATTTCGACAACGGGACCGGGGCGATTCTCCGGGGCATCGGCGGCGGCAAGAGGAAAGCCCGGCTGACTTTCGATCTCCCGCAGTATTTGCGAAAGCCGGCTTTGCGGCCCCTGAAGCCAGGCTTCACTACGGGCGCGGGCCAGCAGGGCGGCAACGATTGTTTCCCCGTCGACCAGCATGCCGTGCATGACGGCAGGATCTGCCAGGAACCTCAGCAGGTTGACATCCGGCCCGAGCGTCACGCCAAGGATGCCGGCCATTGCCTGATAGGCCGCATTGGAAGTGACGTAGTCATAGGCCGCGTTCATCACCACCGCCGGAAACGGCATGTGGCGCTGTAGAATGAGATCGAGCGCGGTTCTTACCGGATCGGCAAGATCGCCGATGTCCCTTGGTTCCCGGTTGCCCCGATGGGGCGCAAAGCCGGCCGAAGCCAGCAAGGCGTTGCGCTCGGCGAGCGGCATTGCAAGGTGTTCGGCCAGCCGCAGCACCATGCCGCGCGTCGGGTGGGACCGGCCGGTTTCGAGAAAGGAAAGATGCCGCGCCGAAATGCCCGCTTCGCCCGCCAGCATGGTCTGGCTCATGCGGCGGTGCGCGCGCCATTCCTTCAGGCGGGCCGAAAATTCCATGGCGGCATTCCTCCCCGGCATGACCATGACGGATCATACCCTGCTTCGTAATCAATTCCATTACCTGCAAGGTAATTGAAGCACCTCCTTGCCCGGCTATCCTGCAGACAAACGACACGGAGACAGCCATGCGCAATACTTACATCGCCCTCGCCGTAGCGGGCACTCTTCTTCCCTGGATTTTCTTTGCCGGGTTCATCGGCGAGCACGGCCTGGACCTGCCGGGCTTCATCGGCGCGCTTTTTTCCAATGGCGCATCGGCGGGCTTTGCCGCCGATATCCTGATCTCGTCGGCCGCCTTCTTCCTGTGGTCGTTTCTGGATTCCCGCAAGCGCGGCATTGCGCACTGGTGGGTCGTCGTTCCGAGCGTCTTTCTGGTCGGGCTGTCGCTGGGACTGCCGCTTTATCTGGCAATGCGGGAGGGTAGAACTTAGTCGTCGCCGCGCACCCTGCCGCGCATTTTCTTGACCTGGCCACGGCCCGCCTTGGCCTTTAGCCGACGCTCGATGGCACCCTTGGAAGGCTTCGTCTTTTTCCGCTTCTTCGGCGGCGGCTTGGCGGCCTCGGCGATGAGTTCGGCCAGCCGTGCGCGCGCATCCTCACGGTTTCGGCCCTGGGTTCGGAACCGCGAAGCCTCGATCAGGAGTTCGCCGTCCGCCGTCATCAGGTGGCTGGCGATCTGGCGCAAGCGGTTCTTCACATAGGCGGAGATCGACGGTGAATTGGCGACATCGAAGCGCAATTGCACCGCCGTCGCCACCTTGTTGACGTTCTGCCCGCCGGGACCGGCGGCATGGATGAACTTCTCTGAAAGTTCGGCTTCGGGAATGGCGGGGGCGGGATCGGGCATTATTTCAATCTAGCACAATCCCGCTGCCAGCGCCTTATCCCCTGAGCACACCGCCGGTGGATTTTGCCACGTTCTCGATGATCTTCTTCGAGACCGCTTCGATTTCCTCGTCGGTCAGGGTCTTTTCGGTCGGCTGCAGGGTCACCTCGATGGCGACCGACTTCTTGCCCTCGCCGAGCGAAGCGCCCTCGAAGACGTCAAAGACGGAAACACCGGTGATCAGCTTCTTGTCGGCACCGGAGGCAGCGCGCAGCAGGGTTGCCGCGTCCTGATCCCTGTCGAGGACGAAAGCGAAGTCGCGCTTGACCGCCTGAAGGCCGGAAATCGCCAGCGGCGGCTTGGTATTCGTTGCCTTTTCCTTCGGCTCGGGAATGTTGTCGAGATAGACTTCGAAGCCGCACAGAGGGCCTGACACATCCAGCGTCTCGAGCGTCATCGGATGCAGCTCACCGAACACGCCCAGCACGATCTTCGGACCGAGCTGGATACGCCCGGAACGGCCCGGGTGGAACCACTCCGGCGCTTCCGCCACGATCTGAACCTTCGACACGTCGACTCCGCAGGCCTGCAGCACGCCAAGTGCGTCCTCCTTGGCATCGAACACGCCGAC
>JAMLIH010000051.1 GCA_023954255.1 Phyllobacteriaceae bacterium
ATGTCAGGAAGGAAATCGGCCCGATTGCCTCGCCCGACAAGATCCAGTTCGCGCCCGGTCTTCCCAAGACCCGCTCCGGCAAGATCATGCGCCGCATCCTGCGCAAGATCGCCGAGGACGATTTCGGCGCGCTGGGCGATACCTCGACCCTGGCAGATCCCGCCGTGGTCGACGATCTCGTCGAGAACCGCCAGAACAAGAAGGGCTGAACGAGAGCCGGTTCTTTCGCCGGCCGACAAAACAAAGGGGAGCTTCGTGCTCCCCTTTTTCATTTGCAGCCATGCCGGCCGGATATCGCGGCGGCCCCTGCCCGCGCTACTCTGGTCCGCTCAGCTTTCCGCGATGGACCCTGCCGACTGACGCATTTCGCGGGTCTGTTCCAATGCCTTGGTCAGCGCCTTGTCGCGGCCGTAGACATCGGCGTAATAGCCGACATCGCCGTCATCGTCCGGCCAGGCGGTGAAATAGGACACATAGACCGGCAGCTTGTTCTTCACCGGAATGGTCTGGTTCTGGCCGCCAGCGATATAGCTTGCAACCTGCTCCTTGCTGGTCTGCAGCACGGCCGCCGCCATGGCGCGCGGGTCCGCCAGCCGCACACAGCCATGGCTGTAGGCACGCATGGAGTGGGAGAACAGTTTCTTCGCCGGCGTGTCGTGCATGTAGATCGCATGCCTGTTGGGGAACAGGATCTTCAATTCGCCCAGCGCATTGCCGCCACCCGGCCGCTGGCGGATATAGACGCTCTTGTATCCTTCCGGCGAATACCAGTCGACGGAATAGGGATCGCGGGTCGAGCCGCCGGAAACCACTTCGTAGTTGCGGGAGGAGAGATAGCCCGGATTGGCGCGGATATTGCCGAGCATCTCGTTGACCAGAATGGAGCGTGGCACGTTCCAGTAGGGATTGACCTCAACCATCTCGATCGTGTCGGTAAAGAAACTGGTCTGGTTGGAAGGCTTGCCCACCACCACATTCATCGACAACTGCGCCTTGCCGCCGGAGACATAGGTTGCCCGGTAGGCCGGCTGGTTGATCAGCACATGGCGGCTTCCCAGATCGTGCGGCAGCCAGCGCAGGCGCTCCATGGACAGCTCGATCTTGGAAATCCTGGCTTTCGGGCTTTCATGCTGCAATTTCGCGATGGTGTTCCGGCCGATGACCCCGTCGGCGCCGAGGCCGTTCTCTTTCTGGAAGGCCTTGACCAGACCGACCAGTTCCTCGCCGAAGACCGGCGCGCCGTCATAGGCGGAAAGGACGGCGGCATGTTCGGCCTTCAGTTCATCGCTTGCCTTGCGCCGGATCAGCTCGACGATTTTGGGAAGCTCCTCATGCTCCTGGCCCGGCTTGATCAGCGTGCCCGGCTTGACGGGTTCGATATCGTCGTCGCTGACGCTGGCGCGCAATTCGGCCAGTTCAGCCATCAGGCTTGCAAAGCGCTCATTGGCCGGATGCTGCGATTCCAGCATGGCGGCAGGATCGTCGCTTTCAGCCAGCGCCGCCATGTGCCCCTTGTAGTCCCGGCCATACCGGGGGAAATCGTGATAGCCGCTGATCTTGTTCGGGTCGATACGGCCCGAGCTTGCATCGGCCGCATAGCGCAATGCGGCAGCGCTCAGCGCCAGTTCGAACCGGGCGGCAGCCCCTTCCGCTTCCTCGGGGCTTGCGGCAACCTGCGGCAGGCTGACTTCATAGTCCTCCGGCACGAGACCGAATTCTCCCGACCGGGAGAAGGTGGTGAGCAGATCGGAAGCCTTCCCGTTCGGCCTTAGATCGGAACCGAGCCAAAGATAATCCGGCTGCTTGGAGTAGTGTGCCTTGAGCGCATCGGCGATACCGTCCTCAAGCGTCATCGACCATCCGGTCAGGGATGCTTCGGTCAGCCTTGGCATGACCGGCTCGATCGCACCGGTCTTGGACAGATCGACTCCTTCCGGCGTCGGCACGCCCCAGTCGTCCTCGCCCAGCGACGGCCCTTTCAGCCGCACGGGCGCGGGCGCCACGGGCTCCGGCAGAAGGCCTGCAAGCGAGAAGGAAGTCAGATCTTCCGTTTTGTAGGTGTAATAGCTTGGTCCGGTGATCTTCTTGACCGGCGCGGCCTTTGCCCGTTCGGTGGCAAACAGTTCCGGATTGGTCCGCCGCAGGCGATCCGTTCGGCGCTGCTGTGCACGCTGGGCCGCATCGGCAAACCACTGTTCCAGCAGGGTGCGGCGCTGGGCCTTTGCGTCACCGACCGGCATTGCGGTAATCGCAACGCTCGCTGCAAGGGCAAGCGTCAGCAACCGGATGCCGGTTCGCATCCTTTTTTTCTTGGCAATTCCGAGTTCACTCAAAACAGGATTTCCGGTCATTGGCCAGTACCTTACTTTCTCGGTCCGCCCGCCCCTCGGCGATTAGCAACTCTCCGCTTCCGGGCCCGAAAGACTCGGCCAGACGAACAGCGCTGTTCTGATTCCGCATCACTTGCGTCAAAGTTTCGCAGATTGGCTCGAACCTATCAAGAGAACAGGCCGCAAACCGCAAAAACAGACCGTCAATGTTGCAGTGAATCCGCAAAACAGGGCCAAATTGAGCCGTTTTTACTACGCGGAAATTGAGCGGTCGGTCTTTTTCCAGTCTGGGTTGATCCACGGTTCCAGATTGGATTTCGGCAAAGGGTCCCTGCCGAGGATGTGATCGGCCGCTTTTTCGCCCACCATGATCGACGGTGCATTGAGATTGCCATTGGTGATTTGCGGCAAAATCGAGCTGTCGGCGAGGCGAAGCCCCTCGACGCCGATCACCCGGCATTCGGCATCGACCACGGCATGCCGGTCGTCCGCGCGGCCCATGCGCGCCGTGCCGCAGGGATGGAAGGCGCTTTCCACGTGGGCGCGAATGAAGTCATCGAGTTGCGCATCGCTCTGCACCGTTTCGCCTGGCTGGATCTCCCGCCCGCGATAGCGATCGAAGGCCTGCTGGCCGAAGATTTCCCGTGTCAGCCGGATGCAATGGCGGAAATCGGCCCAGTCTTCCTCATGGCTCATATAGTTGAACAGGATCGAGGGCTTGGCGAAGGGATCGTCGGAAGTCAGTTGCACCCGGCCGCGCGATTTCGACCGCATCGGCCCGACATGGGCCTGAAAGCCGTGGCTCCTGGCCGCCGCCTTGCCGTCGTAGCGGATCGCCACCGGCAGGAAATGAAACTGGATGTCGGGATACTCGACGCCGGCCTTCGAGCGCACGAAGGCGCAGCTCTCGAAATGGTTCGTTGCCCCGTCGCCGCGCTTGAAGAACAGCCATTCGGCGCCGATCAACCCCTTGGAAAACCAGTTGAGCTTGGAATAAAGCGTAATCGGCTCAAGGCATTCCTGCTGGATATAGAGTTCCAGATGATCCTGCAGATTGGCACCGACACCGGGCCGGTCGGCAATCACCTCGATGCCGTGCGATTTCAGATGTCTTGCCGGGCCGATGCCCGACAGCATGAGCAGTTTCGGCGAGTTGATCGAGGAAGCCGCCAGAATGACCTCCCTGCGGGCATGGATCACCTCGACATGATCGCCGCGTGAAATCTCGACGCCGGTGGCACGCTTCCCGTCCATGACCACCCGCCGGGCAAAACCCCGCACCAGTTGCAGATTGCCCCGCTTCAGCGCCGGCTTCAGATAGGCATTGGCAGCCGACCAGCGCCGCCCCTGATGAATGGTATGTTCGAAGGCGGCAAAGCCTTCCTGCTTCAGCCCGTTGTAGTCTTCGGTAACCTCGAAACCTGCCTGGCGGCCCGCCTCGATGAAGGCATGATAGAGCGGGTTGTTCTGTGCCCCCTGCTTGACGTGCAGCGGCCCGTCCTTGCCGCGCACACCGGCTTCGCCCTCGGACGCGTTTTCCATTCGCCTGAAATAGGGAAGCACGTCGGCATAGCTCCAGCCGGTCGCGCCCATCTCCTGCCAGGTGTCGAAATCGCGCGCATGCCCCCGCACATAGACCATGCCGTTGATCGACGACGAGCCGCCGATCACCTTGCCGCGCGGCGTTACCAGACTGCGCCCGCCGAGATGGGGCTCCGGCTCGCTCCTGTAGCCCCAGTCATAGCGGCTCATGTTCATGGGAAAGGACAGCGCCGCCGGCATCTGGATGAACGGACCGATATCGCTGCCGCCATATTCGATGACGATGACCCGGTACCTGCCGTCCTCGCTCAGCCGGTGGGCTAGCGCGGAACCGGCCGAGCCCGATCCGACGATGACGTAATCGGCCTCAACCCCCGTGATGTCGATCGAACCGCCGGACATGGCGCGCTCCTGTCTTCCTAATAGGGGTATTCCATCGGCTTCATCGCCACATGGACGCTCTTGACCTGGCTGTAGCCATCAAGCGCCCACTTGCCGTTTTCCATGCCGAGGCCGGATTGCTTGTGGCCGCCGAACGGCATTTCCACCGGCGTCACGTTGAAGGTGTTGATCCAGCAGCTTCCCGCCTTCAACCGGCTCATCATCCGGTGGCCACGGGAAAGGTCGTTGGTATAGACCCCGGCAGCAAGACCGAAGACCGTATCGTTGGCACGGGTGATCACCTCGTCTTCATCGCTGAAGGTGAAAAGCGACAGCAGCGGGCCGAAGATTTCCTCACGGGCAATCGGCTGGTTGTCGTCCTTCGGTGCGTAGATCGCCGGACCGACCCAGTTGCCGCCCTCAAAGCCCTGGATCTTCGGAAAGCCGCCGTCATAGAGGCACTCACCCTGCGAGGGCGCGGCCTCGTAATAGGCCGAAACCTTCTTGAAATGCTCCTTCGAGACCAGCGGTCCCATCTGGCTGCTCATGTCGAAGGGATCGCCGATCACCATCGCCTCCGTGCGGGCAACCAGTTTCTCGGCGAACTGGTCCCGGACCCTTTCATGCACGAAGACGCGCGTGCCGTTGGAACAGACCTGTCCGGTCGAATAGAAATTGGCGAGCATCGCCCCGCCCACCGCGGAATCGACATCGGCATCGTCGAAGACGACCAGCGGCGACTTGCCGCCCAGTTCCAGCGTCACTTTCTTGATGCCGGGTGCGGCACCCGCCAGCACCTTCGCGCCGGTTCCCGTTTCGCCGGTCAGCGAGACCTTGGCGACATCGGGGTGGCCGACCAGCGCGGCGCCAACCCTGCCATCGCCCTGCAGCACGTTGAACACGCCATCGGGCAGGCCCGCCTCCTTGTACGCCTCGGCAAGCCTCAGGGCGGAAAGCGGTGTCAGTTCGGCCGGTTTCAGGATCATCGCATTGCCGCAGGCAAGCGCCGGCGCCGATTTCCAGCCCGCCATCTGCATCGGATAGTTCCACGCGACAATGCCGACGCATACGCCCAGGGGCTCGCGCACCGTGTAGCCCCAGTCGCCCTCCATGCCGGAAAACGCCACATGTTCGCCATTCATGGTCGCCGCATGGGCCGCGAAATACTCGATTGCATCGGCAGCCGAGATAACATCGACCACCGTGGTTTCCTGCAGCGCCTTGCCGGTGTCGAGGGTTTCCAGCCGGGCGATTTCGTCATTTCGGGAGCGCAGGATTTGCGCCGTGCGGTAGAGCACGCGGGCACGCTCCGCAGGTGGCGTCCTGCGCCAGATCTCGAAGCCCGCCCTGGCGGCGGCGACAGCTTCCTCGATCTCGCCATCGGTCGCCCAGCGGATATCGCAGAAGGCTTCGCCCGTCGCCGGATAGATGTCCGGCACGGCTTCCCCCTTGCCTTCGACGAAACGGCCATTGATGAAATGGCTGCGCTGCGGCAGCAGATGATCGAATGCACCCATCAGTGAACTCCTCCTGTCGCCGGCGATCCGTGGCCCGGCTGCCCTGAACGCGAAGCCTCGATCCTTGCAGCAAGCCCCGATTCGATACCGATCCGCCCAAGCGCCGCATCCACATGCCGCCGGCACAATTCAATTGCCCTGTAGGCATCCGGCTCGCGGGCACCGAGCGCCTCGCGGATGTACAGGCCGTCGATCAGCGCGCCGAGCCCCTCCGCCAGTTCCATTGCCTCCTTCCCAGTGGCAACGCTTCCGGGATCATCCAGCAATTGTCTGAAGGCGCCGACGAGATTGCTTTCAAACCGCCGGAAATAGATTGTCAGCAGCCGCGCGGCCGCTGGCGCCGAATAGGCCTTGAGATAGAAAACCAGCCAGGCGGCAATCGTCTTGCGGTCGAACTGGCCGGGAGCAAAGCTGGAACGAATGATGCCGTCAATGCGATCGAAAGGGGTTTGCGCGCGCTGCAGTTCGGCGACCACCGAATTGGACAATTCGCGCAGCAGATAGCGCATCGTCTCGACGATGATCTCGTCCTTGTGGCCGAAATAGTGAAACGCCAGCGCCGGGGACATGCCAGCCTGTTCGGCGATAACCTTGACCGGCACATCGAGCGACCCGTGCTCGCCGATCACGTCGATGGCGGCGTGAATGAGGGCTTTCCGCCGTTCGGGTTCGGCGCCGATCCTTGGCATGGCTTTTCCTCTGTTTGCCGCAATTCCGGAATTGCTGTTCCCAGGATGCGGCCCGCAAAATTGCCGGCAATCACCGGCCCGACTTCCCGAAAGGCTTGGCCGGAAAGTTTTTAATTGACTCGTCAATCAAAATAAACTGGACTGTTTCGGGCGTAAAGCCTTAAATTGACTTTCAGGGGGCATCGTTGGAAAGTTCAGCCAAACTGGCGAACCCAGTTTGACATTCATCAGGGAGAGAAAAAATGAAACCAGCAAAAGCCAAACCGCTGCTCGGCATCATCGCCGCGTTCGGTATCGCAGCAAGCCTGTCGACCGGCATCGCCCAGGCAGCAAGCCATGAAGCGGCATCCTGCTCTACGGTCCGGTTCTCCGACGTGGGCTGGACCGACATTACCGCCACCACCGCCGTGACCACCTTCCTGCTCAAGGCGCTGGGCTATGAGACCGACATCAAGGTCCTGTCCGTTCCGGTCACCTACCAGTCGCTCGCCAATGGCGACATCGATGTCTTCCTCGGCAACTGGATGCCGACCATGGAAGCCGACATCCGCCCGTTCCTTGATGCCGGCACGGTCGAATCGACCGGCATCAATCTGGAGGGCGCCAAATACACCCTGGCAACCAATGCCAAGGGCGCCGAAATGGGCATCAAGTCGTTCGGCGATATCGCTTCCCAGAAGGATGCGCTTACCGGCAAGATCTACGGCATCGAGCCCGGCAATGACGGCAACCGCCTGATCCTCGACATGATCGAGAAGGATGCCTTCGGCCTGAAAGGCTTCGAAGTGGTGGAATCCTCCGAGGCTGGCATGCTGGCCCAGGTCGCCCGCGCCGAGAAGGCCGGCGAACCCGTGGTCTTCCTCGGCTGGGAGCCCCATCCGATGAACGCAAACTTCGCCCTGACCTATCTTGAGGGCGGCGACGACTTCTTCGGCCCCAATCTGGGCGGCGCCACGGTCTACACCAACACCCGCGCAGGCTATGCCGCCGACTGCCCCAATGCCGGCAAGCTGATAACCAATATGAGCTTCACCCTGGCCATGGAAAACGAGATCATGGGCGCCATTCTCGATGGCGGCGAGGAACCGGAAGCCGCAGCCAAGGCGTGGCTGAAGGCCCATTCCGATGTCATCGGCCCATGGCTCGACGGTGTCACCGCCAAGGATGGCGGCGATGCAGCAGCCGCTGTCAACAGCGCGCTTGGCATGTAACGAAAGACGAGCCCCGGAAGCACCCTTCCGGGGCTTTTGTCGTCGTGGCAACGGCCGTCATCGTCTACAGCACCGGCAGGGGCCATACGCTTCGCCTGGCGCAAGCCGTTGCGGAGGGAATGCGCAGCGTGCCCGAAGTGTCCCCGACGCTGACCGATACCGCGACGCTTTCACCGCAGGACTGGCAGCGCATGCATGATGCCGAAGCCATCGTCTTCGGCTGCCCGACCTACATGGGCGGCGTTGCGGCAAGCTTCAAAGCCTTCATGGACGACAGCAGCGACTACTGGGAGGAGCGCCGCTGGCTCGACAAGATCGCCGCCGGCTTCACCATCGGCACCAACTATTCCGGCGACAAGCTGATGACCCTGCAGCACATGGCGGTCTTTGCCGCCCAGCACGGCATGATCTGGGTCGGACAATCGATCATAGGGCCGAGGCCCGTTCCGGGCAGCGAGCGGCAGGAGGACGGTGACGGTTCGGCCCTCGGGCTGATGGCAACCTCCTCGCCTGACAAGACCGAGATGATCTACGCCGCCGATCGTAGGACCGCCGAAATTTTCGGGCGGCGAATTGGACAAGCGGTACTTCGATGGCATGATGGGAGCAGGCAAGGATAGGATGCAGGGATGGAGTGGCTGACGGAAAACAAGCTGCCAATCGGGCGATGGGCCAAGAACGGCACCGACTGGCTGATCGACAATGGCGGGTTTTTCTTCGACTGGCTGTCGAGCCAGTTGAAAGGCGGGATCGATGCCCTGCTGTGGTTGCTCGAACTGCCGCACCCGCTGCTGTTCATCGCGATTGCCGCGGCACTCGCCTGGTGGCTCAAACGCAGCTTGTTCCTGCCCGCCTTCACCCTGGCCGCCCTGTTGCTCATCCTCAACCAGGGTTACTGGCAGGAAATGCTGCAGACGCTGGCACTGGTCGTCGCTTCCGCCGCCGTCTGCATGGCCGCCGGCATTCCGCTCGGCATCGTGGCCGCGCACAATCCGCGCTTTTCGGCCTTCCTGCGCCCGTTGCTGGATCTGATGCAGACGATCCCGACCTTCGTCTATCTCATCCCTGCACTGATCCTGTTCGGTCTCGGCATGGTGCCCGGCCTGATCGCCACGGTGATTTTCGCCATTCCCGCTCCCATTCGCCTGACCGAGCTCGGCGTGCGGTCGACCCCCCGATCGCTGATCGAGGCCGGGCAGGCCTTCGGCGCAACGCCGCAACAACTGCTCTGGAAGGTGGAACTGCCCTATGCCCTGCCACAGATCATGGCGGGACTGACCCAGACCATCATGCTGTCGCTATCCATGGTGGTGATCGCCGCCCTTGTCGGCGCTCCCGGTCTCGGCGTGCCGGTGGTACGCGCCCTCAACACGGTCAACATCGCCAAGGGCTTCGAGGCCGGTATCATGATCGTGCTGGTGGCGATCCTGCTTGACCGTTTCCTGCGGCACGAACGGCAGGGAGGCTGAAATCATGGCGGAGCCGATTGTAAAATTCGACAACGTTTCCATCGTCTTCGGCGATCAGCCGAAACGTGCCCTGCCGCTGATCGACCAGAACAGGAACCGGACCGAAATCCAGCAGGAATGCGGCCAGATTCTCGGTGTCGCCAACTGTTCGCTCGAAATCGAGGAGGGTGAGGTTCTTGTCCTTATGGGGCTTTCGGGCTCCGGCAAATCGACCCTGTTGCGGGCCGTCAATGCGCTTAACCCGGTCGTGCGCGGCTCTGTCAGCGTGCGCTGCCCGGATAATAACGGCCTCAGCACATGGCGCGATCCCCATGCCTGCTCGAAGGCGGAACTGCGGGAACTGCGCCTCGATTGGGTTTCCATGGTGTTCCAGCAGTTCGGCCTGCTGCCCTGGCGAACCGTCGAGGAGAATGTCGGTTTCGGACTCGAGCTAGCCGGCCGCGACAAGGCTGAGGCAAAGCGCAAGGTCGGCGAGCAGCTGGAACTGGTGGGCCTTGCCGACTGGGCGGGAAAACGCGTTCAGGAACTTTCCGGCGGCATGCAGCAGCGCGTCGGTCTGGCGCGTGCCTTTGCGACCGATGCGCCGATCCTGCTGATGGACGAACCCTATTCGGCCCTGGATCCGCTGATCCGTGCAAGGCTGCAGGACGAACTCATCGATCTGCAGCGGCGGCTGAAGCGTACCATCATCTTTGTCAGCCACGACCTCGACGAGGCAATCAAGATCGGCAGCCGCATCGCCATCATGGAGGGCGGGCGCATCATTCAGGTGGGAACCGCGCAGGAAATCCTGACCAAACCGGCAAACGAATATGTTGCCGACTTCGTCGCCCACATGAATCCTCTGGCCGTTCTGCGCGCCGGCGAGGCCATGCAGAAAACGAAGACCCGCAAGCGCGGCCACGCCAAGGCGCAGGCCGTGCCGCGCGATACCAGCCTTTCCGACATCATGCGCCTGCAGCTTGATACCGGCCTGCCGGTCTATGTGGAGGAAAAAGGCCGCATCCTGGGGCTTGTCGAAGCCGAGGATGTGCACCGTGCCCTGTTGAACCGCCTGTCCTGAGACCTGCCTAACGCAAAGCGCTCCGGGGCGGGGCCGCCGGAGCGCTGCTGATATTCCGCAGATTGTCTTGCCGGGTCAGGCGTTTGCCACCCTGAGATTTCCCGCCACCGGCCGGTTGCCGTCATGGGGCAGTTCGAACCCGCCCTGCGGTATGCTGTCGAACAGCATCCGGCGCTCGGTATACGAGGAATGGAAGATCGGGAAACGGTCGACCACGTTGTCGCGCTGCCTCGGCATGTTTGCCGCCAGCAGGCTGATCGGCTTCAGAAGCGTCGGATAGGGCCGCGGATCGCAGAGTTTCTCAAACCCGAAATAGCGCATGTAGAAGGCCTGGTGCTCTCGCCGAACCGTCGCCAGCATGTATTCGGCCTCGAAATATTCTGCCGCCATGAAGGCTGCCCGGATGGTGACATAGGGCAATGCCGGATGCTGCTCGGTCATCGTGCGCTCGACAACCAGCCGCGTCGGATCGACGACGGTCATGCCGGCATCGATCATCGGCCGCACGATGTCCGGGAAGACATCATAGGCTGGACCTCTCGGATTTTCCGGCGAGGTAACGTGAAACCGTATGGAACTCACCAGTTCTTCGTCGAGGTATATCCCGAACAACCAGCAATTGTTCATCTGGTCATAGTCGTCGGTAAACCGTTTCTGCGGATTGGAAGAGATCGTTCCTTCCCGCCGGTAGCAGGCATACCTCAGACGGTAGAGCGCCTCGCGCTCCGGCCCGTCCGTTGCTACCCGGTAATCCACATTCTGAAGATAGCCAGTGAGCCTTTGTGAAAAAGGCTGTTCGTTACGCATAACACCCACACCCAAATACTTGCCCCATGAGGTTCAACAGAACCGTCTTCATGATTAACTAAATGTTAACCAGTGTAAAGGCGCGGGAAACGGGATTCGGCGATTCAACGCATTTGATTAAAAACAAGGTTAATGCGTAAAGGATTTGTTAACCAACGCAGATACCCGCCGCCGGGAGGCGGCGGAAGCCGGTGAAGGCGGCCTCTCGGGAGTATGGATCGGTACGGTTGTCAGCCGGCGATTTGAGCGGAACGGGAATTGCCGCCGGCAGCCGTCTGTTCGCGGAGAAGTTCGCGCACGGCTTCGGAAGGCATGGCCTTTCCGAACAGGTAGCCCTGCGCCTGGTTGACATGCACCTTGCCGCGCAGGATGGCGAGCTGCTCCTCCTCCTCGATCCCCTCGATGACGACCTGAAGTCCCAGATCGGCGGCCATGTGGGTAACGCCGGACAGCAGGATGAGAGATCGCTTGTCCTCGCGGATACTCTCCAGGAAGGATCGGTCGATCTTGACCTTGTCGAGCGGCAGCTGGTGCAGATAGCTGAGGCTCGAAAAACCGGTCCCGAAATCGTCGAGCGAAATGCGGATGCCACCCTGCGCCAGGGTGCGCAGCGTTGCGGAGGTTTCCTTCAGATCGTCCAGCACTGCCGACTCGGTGACCTCGACCTCGAGCCTGTTGGTCGGCAGGCCGCTTTTGCGCAGGGCAGTGGCGATCACATTGCAGACATCGCTCTGCTGGAACTGCAGCGACGAAACGTTGACCGCCACCTTGATGTCGTTCGGCCAGGTCACGCATTCCGCCGTGGCGGTCTCCAGCACGAAGCGCCCGATTTTCGAGATCAGCCCGATTTCCTCGGCCATCGGGATGAAATCGGATGGCGGGACATAGCCGAGCTTCGGATGTTTCCAGCGCACCAGCGCCTCGAAGCAGGTGATCTGGCGGGTTTCGAGATCGATCAGCGGCTGGTAGTGAACCGTCAGCTCGCCCCGCTGCACCGCACGGCGCAGGTCGACCTCGAGTTCCCGCCTGCGGCGTATCTTCTCGCCGAGCGAGTCGGAATAGAAATACAGGGTACCGCGGCCCTTCGACTTGGCCTCGTAGAGCGAGACGTCCGACATCTTCAGCAGCTGGTCGAAATCATTGCCGTTGTCGGGGCATATCGAGATGCCGACGCTGGAGCCGACGATGATCAGGTGACCGTCGATCAGCACCGGCTTGGAGACTTCCGCGATCAGGCGCTGGGCAAAGCGTTCGCAGTCCTCCTTCTGCGTCACGCCGGGCAGCACGATGACGAATTCATCGCCCCCGAAACGGCAGATGCTGCCGCCCTCCGGCAGGCAGGACTTCATCCTCAGCGAAACGGCACAAAGCAGCTTGTCGCCGATGGGATGGCCGAGGGAATCGTTGATCGCCTTGAAATTGTCGAGGTCGGCGAAATAGAGCGAAAACGCGGCGTGCTCGCCCTCCTTCTCGATCCGCGCCTTGACCAGCGACGTGAAATAGCGCCGGTTCGGCAGATGCGTCAGCGGGTCGTAATTGGCGAGCTGGCGGATTTCCACCTCGGACTTGACGCGGTCTGAAACGTCCTCGAGCACGATGACGCCGGCGCCCTCGCTCATCGGGTTGAAGGTAACCTCTACGGTTACCCCGTTCGGCTGGGTATGGGTGAACTGGGTACGCTTGCCGCCAACCAGGCACTGCCGGATACGCTCGGAGATGATCGTTTCCTGGATCAGCGGCGAGCGGCTGCTCTGCATGGTCTGGACCGTCAGCTCCGTCAGGCTGGAGCCGACGAGGTTGAAGTCCTTTGCCAGCCCGAACAGTTCCGCGAAGCGCTCGTTGACGACCAGGAAAATGCCGTCGCTGTCGATCATCGCCATGCCGTGGGAGGCATTTTCCAGCGCCACCTCGAAGCGGTCGGCAATGGTCTTGTTGTCGAGCGCCTGAAACGTTGCCTCGAGCAGGGTCGCCCTCAGATGCATCGAGATCGACTGGATCGCCAGCAGAAAGGGCAGCAGCAGGCAGCCCAGAAGGATGTGATAGATGTTGCCGAACAGGAACAGGCCGAGAATGAGCGGGATGGTAACGCCCATCGCCTGAAGGTTCACCACCTTGAGGCTGGCGAAGTTGCGCCCCGAAATCCCGGCCACATTGGCCAGTGTCGCTGAAATGACGATCAGGTGAATGACGGCGTCATTGGTAACCGCCAGGCTGACGAAGCAGATCACGCCCAGCATCGTCACATAGGCGCCTGAAAGGATGCGGTACCGGAATTCCGCCTGTTTCAGGTCCTCGTAGCTGAGCGAGGCATCCTTGTTGCGATTGAACATCAGGATGTGGGCGGCCCGGGTGGCCGCCAGTACGATCATGGCGCAAAAACAGAAAAACAGGGCCGTCTCGCCTGATTTGTACCAGGCGATGAATCCGGCGAATATCGTCGCAAACTTGCCAGCAAACAAGGTGCGGCTGTCGCCATGCAACGAGCGCACGACCGTATCATACACTTCCAGAGGAAGTGATTTCAGGCGTGGATCGTCATTGTACTTCCCGGTTAACAACATTCGCCCATCCTGACCTCCCACAATGGTAGGATCGATCAATCTACCGTGGTAAAACAATTTGATGATCAAAAGGTAAATCCGGGACGGGTTAAATCTCGCCCGTTTCGGTGGGTCAAAGAGTTGTAACGCGGTAATTGTACGCGCGAAAACCTGCCGGAAATTGCAGCCGTTTCTCTCAGGAGAAAACGTTGAGCCCCTTGAGGATAAGAACCGCCGCTGCGGCTCCCGACACGGTCAGCATGACCGCTGAGAGCCGGCTTGCGCTGTCGGTCCTGAAATACCGTGCGAGCCAGATTCCAGCCAGCACGCCGGGCAGTATGATCGCCGACAGGACCAGATGTATCGCCGCCAGGCGGCCCGCCAGCCCCAGAGAGGTCAGGCCGACGACACAGCCGGTAAAGAACAGGGCGTTGAGGGTCGGGCGGACCTTGTCGGGTCTCTGGCCCCGGTAGAGAATGGCCATGGGCGGCGCGCCGACCGAAGTGATGGTGCCCATCAGGCCCGAAAGGGTGGAAAGCGCCCAGTGGTTGGCAAGCGTGAAGGCAACCGGCTTGCCGAGCGCCGTCAGCAAAACCGCGACAAGGGTCAGGCCGCCGAAAAGCAGATAGAACGAGCTCTCGTCGCTGAAAACCAGCAACAGGAGAAAGGCGAGGGACGATCCGATGACCCTGCCGCCGACACCGGCAACGATTTCGGCACCGGCGATGTTTCCGCGCTCCCGCCAGGCTCCCCAGACGGCAACCACGATGCCCACCATCATGATCGGCACAGGGGAGAGCAGCGGGTCGATGAGCGCCAGCAGCGGGGCTGCGACCATTCCGAACCCCATCCCCACCGATGCCTGAAGCGTCGAGGCAAACACCACGATCGCAAGCGCAAGCGCCAGAAGCGGCAGGGAGGGAAGCTGTTCGATCATCTCGGGGAGGTTTCACAACAACGGCGGGAACCCGACCGTTACGCCTGCCGGCGATGGAAATACAGCCCGCTCGCTGTTTTTATTTGGTCTGCACCCGGAAATCATGCACAATTGCCATGGGTTGCATACCGTGGGTTGCACCCCGGATCGGTACCGCAAATGAAGGGCGTTTCATGCAGGACCTGTCGGGAATTCCGTTGTTTCAGTCGCTGCCGCCTGAGCAATCTGCCCGTTTCGCGCGCAGCTGCACCTGGCGCGATTACGGTGAGCACGAACTCGTCATCGACATCGAGGACACCAGCACGGATGTCCGTTTCATCGTCTCAGGCTCGGTCCGGGTCATCATCCGAATTGCCGTCGGCAAGGAGGTTATCCTTGGCGAGATGTCGGAGGGATCGTTCTTCGGCGAGATATCGGCAATCGACGAATCGCCGCGCTCGGCCAATGTGACCACCCTGACCCGGTCGCGCATCTGCACCATGCCGGCATCGGTGTTCAAGACCATCCTGGCGGAAGCACCCGAAGTCGCGATGGAAATTCTCAAGCTGTTTGCCAGCCGTATCCGTTCGCTCAACATGCGGCTGGCCGAACATTCCTTCCTGCAGGCAAAGCACCGCCTCTATTCGGAACTGCTGCGCCTGTCGCGCCCCCGCGCCGCCAATCCGGAGCACCGCATCGTCTCTCCGCCACCCACCCAGCGCGAGCTGGCGGAGCGCATCGGCACGCGGCGCGAAGTGGTGTCGCGCGAACTCAACCAACTCGAACGCGACGGTTACATCGAGAAGGCGCGCGGCGGCATCGTCATTGCCAATGTCAGCGAGCTGCAGCGCCGCATTTCCGAGGGCTGGGAAGGCAACTGACGGGCAGGGCGGCTATTCGGCCGCCACGCCCCTTGCATCATCCCCCAGTTCGCCATTGGCAATCTGTTCGGCCTCGATGGATTCGAACAGCGCCTTGAAATTGCCTTCGCCGAACCCGTCATCTCCCTTGCGCTGGATGAACTCGAAGAAGATCGGGCCGATCACCGTCTTGGAGAAGATCTGCAGCAGGATTTTCGTTTCGCCGCCGCCGACAACCCCTTCGCCGTCGATCAGGATGCCGTGCTTCATCATCCGCGCCTTCGGCTCGTCATGGCCTTTCACGCGGTCATGGCTCATGTCGTAATAGGTTTCGGGCGGGCCGGGCATGAATTTGAGCCCCTGCCCGGCAATGGCATCGGTGGCCGAATAGATATCTTCGGTACCGATGGCGATATGCTGAATGCCCTCGCCGTTGTATTTCCTCAGATAGGCGACGATCTGGCCGTTGTCGCTGCGATCCTCGTTGATCGGAATGCGGATCTTGCCGCAGGGCGAGGTCAGCGCCCGGCTGAACAGGCCGGTATATTTTCCTTCGATGTCGAAGAAGCGGATTTCGCGAAAGTTGAACAGGTCGCCGTAGAACCGGAACCAGACATCCATGTTGCCCTTGTAGACATTGTGGGTCAGGTGATCGAGATAGTAGAAGCCGACCCCTTCCGGTTTCGGGTCGACTTCCCCGAGCCAGACGAATTCCCCGCTGTAGGGCGAACCCTTTCCGCCATAGGTATCGATGAAATAGATCAGCGATCCGCCGATGCCGGTGATGGCAGGTACGTCGAGCGTCTTGTCGCTGCCCTCATACGGTGTCGCGCCCCTCGCGACCGCCCGCTCGAAAGCGTGCTGCGCATCGACCACCCGCCAGGCCATGGAAGGGGCGCAGGGACCGTGCTTCTCCACGAAACGGGTTGCGAACGAACCCGGCTCCGAATTGATGATGTAGTTGATGTCGCCCTGGCGCCAGACCGTGACAGCCTTGCTCTTGTGCCGCGCCACGGGAACAAACCCCATGCGCGAGAACAGGGTCTCGAGTTCGGCAGGCTCGGGATGGGAAAACTCGACGAATTCGAACCCGTCCGTGCCGGCCGGATTTTCTTTTGTGATCTGCGCTGCTGGCGCGTCATGCGGAAACGGTCCCATGATGCTTCCTCCTGTTGGATCGTTTCACCGTCAGGTGAAAACGACCGGTCTCATCAAACAACTGAGTTCCTTTGCGCATTTCGATTTTCCGATTCCGGCAGAATCGAAATTGCTTCGGCAATGCTCCGCAGGCAGGATAGTGCAAATTGCATGCACAAGGCGTGCGAAGTTCCCTTGATGCAGCCTTAATTCGCCTGTCTCTTGCATGATCTAAAGCAATAATGCATGTTACATGCATGCTGGATCGTCTCGACATCAAACTGCTTTATGCACTTCAGGAGGATGGCCGCCTGACCAATCAGGAGCTTGCGGATCGGGTCGGGCTTTCCGCCAGCCAGTGTTCCAGGCGGCGTGCGAAGCTGGAAAGCGATGGCGTCATCACCGGCTACAGGGCCGTTGTCGCCCCGGAAAAGACCGGGTTCGACCTCACCGTCTTCATCGACGTCACGCTGAACACCCACAACCCGGACAATTCCCGCCACTTCGCCAGTCTGGTCGCCCGGATACCGGAAGTGCGCGAGGCCTGCTCCCTTACCGGGGAGATGGACTACCGTCTCAAGATACTGGTGCGCAGCCTTTCCGAGCTCGGCGAGATCATCAACGAGCGCCTGCTGCCGGACGCTTCCGTCCAGACGGTCAAGAGCACCATCGTGATCAAGCAATTGAAGGATGCGCCGGGCGTTCCGCTGGAACTGCTTTAGGGCGCGCCTTGCTTACGAAGCCGGCATCAGCGACTCCACCAGCTTCGCCCAGTAGGACGCGCCGTGCGGAATGGCCTCGTCGTTGAAGTCATAGGCCGGATGGTGCAGGCCTGCCGTGTCGCCATTGCCCATGAAGATGTAGGCGCCGGGCCGGGCATTCAGCATATAGGCGAAATCCTCGCCGCCCAGTGTCGCCCGTACCTGCGGATTGACGCCGGCATCGCCTGCCACCAGCCTCGCGGCCTCTATTGCCTTCTGCGTCGCGCCGCCATCATTGACCGTCACCGGATAGCCGATACGGAAATCCAGTTCATAGGTCGCACCCGCCATCTGTGTAACCATCTCGATCATCGATCGCAGCCGCTGTTCGGCAAGCTTGCGCGTCTCGTCGCCGAGCGCGCGAATGGTCCCGTTGATCATCGCCGTTTCGGGGATGACGTTATACGTGTTGCCGGCATGAAACTGCGTAACCGACACCACCAGCCCCTCCAGCGGATGGACATTGCGCGAGGGGATGGTCTGCAGCGCGGTCACCAGCTGCGCCCCGGTAACGATCGGGTCGATCCCCTGATGCGGCATGGCGGCATGCGAACCGCGCCCCTTGATGATGATGGTGAACTCGTCGGTGGAGGCCATGATCGGCCCTTCGCAGATCGCGAACTTGCCGACCTCAAGACCCGGCAGGTTGTGCAGCCCGTAGACTTCCTCGATGCCGAAACGCTCCATCAGCCCGTCCTCGACCATGGCTTCGCCGCCCGCGCCGCCCTCCTCGGCAGGCTGGAAGATCATGATCGCCGTCCCGGCGAAGTTTCGGGTTTCGGCCAGATAGCGTGCAGCGCCCAGCAGCATCGCCGTATGCCCGTCATGGCCGCAGGCATGCATCTTGCCGTTGTTTCTGGAGGCATAGGGCAGGCCGGTTTCCTCGGTGATCGGCAGCGCATCCATGTCGGCGCGCAGCCCGATCGCCCGATTGCCGGGCTTGTTGCCCCGGATGACCCCGACCACACCCGTTTTTCCGATCCCGGTTACCACCTCGTCACAGCCGAAGGCTTTCAGTTTTTCGGCAACATCGCCCGCGGTATCGTAGACATCGTACATCAGTTCCGGATTGGCGTGATAGGCCCGGCGCCATGCCGTGATTTCATCATGAAGCTCTGCCATGCGGTTGATTATGGCCATGCTGCCCTCTAGGAATTGAAAACGGTTCTGTATCTGCGGGATCGCCGGCTGGCATCCGGGTCTGTCACCAAGCCTATACCGTGAACCTGAATCAAGGCGAAGTAAACAATGACAATGGCGCTCCGGAAAATATTCGCGGCCCTTCGCAACGGGGTTTTCGCCTGTCTGAGCCTGCTTGTCATGGTGCTGGTTTCCGCAGCAGCGCAAGCCCAGGAAAGCGGTCCGTCCTTTCCCGATATCCCCTATGTCCTGGTCGACACTGCCGGCAACCGGGTTCTTGCTGCAAACCGTATCGATGACCGCTGGCACCCGGCATCCCTGACCAAGCTGATGACCGCCTATGTTACCTTCAGGGCCATCGAGCAGGGAGAGATCTCGCCCGGCTCTCCGGTCACCGTCACCGCCACCGCCCTGAATGTTCCCCCAAGCCGCATGGGATATCCCAAGGGCACGACGCTGCGTTTCGACACCGCGCTTCAGATTCTCATCGTCAAAAGCGCCAATGACATCGCCGTCGCGGTTGCCGAATCCCTTGCCGGAACCACCGAAGCCTTCGTTGCCCGCATGAACGGGGAGGCAAAAAGGCTCGGCCTCGAAAACACCCGCTTCGTCAACCCCAACGGCTTGCACGATACCGGCCAGTATGTCTCCGCCCGCGACATGGTGATCCTCTCCAGCGCCATCTGGAACGAGTTCCCGCAATATCGCGAGCTCTTCGAGACCCCCACCATCAAGGCAGGCGACCGGCTTCATACTTCCTACAATCTGCTGCTCGAGCGCTTCGACGGCGCCACCGGCATGAAGACCGGCTTTGTCTGCGCCTCCGGTTACAACATCGTGGCAAGCGCAGAGCGGAACGGCCGCAGGCTTGTTGCCGTCGTGCTGGGCGCCTCCTCCCAGACCGAACGGGCCGAACTTGCAGCCCGCCTGCTGCTCAGGGGGTTTGCAACGCCCGAAGGCCGGCCCATGGCGGCCATCGCCCGGCCCGGAGCACCGGTAAAGCCGGTCAATCTGCGGCCGGTCCTGTGCACCGAAAAGGCGCGTCAGGGCCGTTACGATCCGGCGTCCGAAACCGCTGTCATCAAGTCGAAATGGCTGCATCCGCGCCAGGTGACCAGAATGCCCGTCATTGTCGCCACCGGCGGTACCGATGGCGATCCGAGTCCGGCCTGGCTTGCCCGCGCCTTCATCCCGTCGCGTGTGCCGCTGCCCGTCAGGCGGCCGGAATACTCCGTCGTCGGCGTTGATGGCGAGGCGCTGGACAGTGACGCCCTGCTGCGCGGTTCCATTCCCGTTCCGGTTCGCCGCCCTGCGGCAAGCGCGGTTCAATAGGCCGGCCGAATGCAGCCGCAACCCGCCGGAAAATCCGCAATCCCCGTCCTGGTACTGACCGGCTTTCTCGGCAGCGGCAAAACCACCCTGCTCAATGCCATGCTCAAGCAGCCGGCGCTTGCCGGCACTGCCGTCATCATCAACGAATTCGGCGAAGTCTCGCTCGATCATCATCTTGTCGAAAACGTCGGAGACGGCGTGATCGAACTCGCAAACGGCTGCCTGTGCTGCACCGTGCGCGGACAACTGGTCGATACGCTCGCGGGCCTGCTGGCGCGCGATCCCGCACCTGCTGCGATCATCATCGAAACGACAGGGCTTGCCGATCCGCTTCCGGTCCTCTCGGCGATCATGGCAGCACCGGAGATCGGCAGCCGCCTGTCCTTCCGCAGCCTGGTCACGGTTTTTGATGCGGCCGGGGTAAGCGACATTCTTGGCCGCTTCGACGAGGCAAGGCACCAGGTCATGCTGGCCGACCGCATCGTTCTGTCGAAAACCGATCTGTTGGAAAATGCGGAAGGACTGGCCGCAATCACCAGGCATCTCGGCGCCCTCAATCCGCAGGCTGCGATCGAACCCGAAAATTTCTCGGGGAAATCTCGGCCCCGGGGAAAACACGACTGGCTGCAAGGCATTGCGCCTCACCCATCATGCCGGCAAACCTGATGAACACGCCCATCACCACCATCATCACGACATCAACCGCCACAGCGAGCGCATCTGCTGCGTCACCCTGCGTGCCGGAAAACCCGTCAGGCGATCACAACTGGACCTGTTCCTCGACCTGATGCTCTCGGCCCACGGCGATCACGTGCTGCGCATCAAGGGACTGGTGGATATCGAAGGCGGGGAAAGACCGCTTCTCGTTCAGGCTGCCGGGCGACGGCTGAGCGAACCGGAATTCCTGCCGGCCTGGCCAGATGGTGTTGCCGGAACCAGCCTCGTCGTCTTCCTCGATGGCATGAAGCCCGAGTTTGTCGAAGATCTTTTCGCCAGCGCAACGAACCGGCCATCGATCGACCGCGCCGACCAGCAGGCGCTTGCCGAAAATCCGCTCGCCATAGGTGGCATGCGATTTGGCAGACCGAAACCGTAGCGCCTGATCCCGCGACTATCCCTGCTTGCGCAGCAGATAGCGCTGATAGCCTTCGGCTTCCTCGGTCGTTACCAGGTCATGCCCGTCATTCTGGCAGAAGGCCGGAATATCGATTGCCGAAAGCGGGTCCGTGGTTTCGACCCACAGCAAGTCGCCGGTCGCAAGGCTGCGCATCGCCTTCTTGGCCTTGAGCACGGGCAGCGGGCAGTTGAGCCCGCGAACATCGAGAATTTGCGCCTTGTCACCCATATGCATACCCCGGCCAGCCTTGCCAACACATAGGCGCGTAGCCGATGATAGGCAACAAGCCTGACGATGATGCGCGGAGGAAATCATGAGCCAGTGGAAGGACGTCCTGGAGTTCTGGAACGAGGCCGGACCGGAAAAATGGTTTACCAAGGACGACGCCTTCGACCGCGAGCTTGAGCGGCGTTTTCTGCCGCTCAACGAAGCCGCCGCCCGGGGCGAACACGACGACTGGGCAAGGGATGCGCAATCCTGCCTGGCGCTCATCCTGGTGCTCGACCAGTTTTCACGCAACCTGTTTCGCGGCAGCAGCAAGGCGTTTTCGCGCGATGCCAGGGCACTGGAAATCGCCCGCCTCGCCCTGCAGAAAGGCTATCCCGCCGAGGTTGCCGACAATGTGCGCTTTTTCTTCTACATGCCCTTCATGCACAGCGAGAGCATTGCCGACCAGATGACGAGCCTGCGCCTGCAGCACAGCGTATCGGGCTCGGGCGGCATGAAGTATGCCCGAGAGCATTACGACATCATCGCCCGTTTCGGCCGTTTCCCCCATCGCAATCCGGTACTGGACCGGCACACGACACCCGCAGAGCAGGCGTTTCTCGATGCCGGGGGCTTCAAGGGCTGACTCTTCCGCTGCAACGCCGTTTTTTGCCGGACATGGTAAACATACCGGCGTCAGACGTTAACCAATGCACCAGTTTCGAACCCTTTTTTAAGCGCTTCTTGGTATTACTCGGCGGCAACTCGCGGAGCATATCTTGAATCTGAAGTTCGTACCCAGACTGGCCCCCCTGGCCGAGCGCAGCTTGCCCGGTCATCTGGCAAGGCGCGCCGTGCCCTTGCTGGCACGTGTCGACGAGATCGTTTCCGGCACCAGCGACAGCGCGGTTTCCGGCCGGATCGCCATGTTCGCCTTCGCGATCCGGATCCTCAGCGCCGTCATCGCCTATGTAAGCCAGGTTCTGCTCGCCCGCTGGATGGGCCAGTTCGAATACGGGATTTTCGTCGCCGTCTGGGTTGCCGCCGTCATCCTCGGCGGCATTGCCTGCCTCGGCTTTCAGACCGGCATCATCCGCTTCATTTCCGAATACCGCGAAAAGGGCGAAGCCGAATATCTGCGCGGCGCCATTTTCGGTTCGCTGTCCTGGGCCGTGCTCGCGGCCACTCTGATGGCAGTAACAGGTTCGGCTGGTGTCTATTTCCTCGATGGCCTGTTCGAAAACTACTTCGTGATCCCGATCTATCTTGCCGCCGTCTTCCTGCCCATGCTGGCGCTGCAGGAGGTTCAGGACGGCATTGCACGGGCGCATAACTGGGCCGGCATCGCCCTGGCACCGACCTTCATCGTTCGGCCGATCCTGATCCTGGCGGTCATGGCCGGCGCCATCCTGCTGGGCTTTCCGGCAACGGCCGTTACCGCCATGATCTCGGCAATCGTCGCGGTCTATGTCGCCAGCATCCTGCAGTTCATTGTCCTGGCCTACCATCTGCGCACCGCCGTCCCCAGCGGGCCGCGCAAGTTCCTGCCGGTCAAATGGCTCGCCATCACCATGCCGATCTTCCTGATCGAGGGTTTCTACAACCTGCTGACCAATGTCGACATCCTATTCGTCAGCCACTACATGCGGCCGGAAAAGGTTGCCGTTTACTTCGCTGCCGCCAAGACGCTGGCGCTTGTCCACTTCGTCTATTTCGCCGTCAAGGCCGCCGCCGCACACCGGTTTTCCACCTACCGCACATCAGGTGATCATCGCCGTTACGAACAGTTCATTCAGGAGACGGTCCACTGGACATTCTGGCCGTCCCTTGCACTCGCCCTGCTGATGCTGGTGGTCGGCAAGTATTTCCTGATGCTGTTCGGTCCGGATTTTGTCGAAGACGGGGTGTCCATCATCTGGATACTGACTCTTGGCATCATTGCGCGCTCGTCGGTCGGAGCCGCCGAAAGCGTGCTGACCATGTCGGGCGAACAGAAGGCCTGTGCCTTCGTCTATGCGGCCACCCTGATGTTCAACCTTATTCTCAACTGGCAGCTTATTCCCCTTTACGGGTTGAACGGCGCGGCAATGGCAACAACCGGCGCCCTGTTCTTCGAGGCATTTGCCCTTTACGCGGCGGCCCGCCGCAGGCTTTCCCTTCACATCTTCATCCTGCCAATGCGCGGCGGCAAAGCAGAAGCAAGACCGGCGGAGTAGCACCATGGCGCAACAGCAGGCGGTATCCTTGCGGCGGAGGGAAAGGAGCCGGAAAGAGGCTGACGCCATGCCTTTCCCTCACTCAGGCGGAGAGCCGGTGGTGGAGGCGCAGAAAGTTCTCGCCGAGCTTCCCTCGATCGATGGCACCCACTGGCAGCTTTGCCTTCATCCCTTCAGCCATCGCCGCGACCACAACCCCGATCTTTCGGACCTGCTGGGCACCGCGCGTGAAGACGGCTCGCCGGGTCCTGACACGGCAACGAACATCTTCTTCAATCCGGCCTTTCTGGCGGCAAGCCGCGGCCGCATCGCCAGAAAAACCATCTACCAGCTCGTGGTCTGGGAATGCCGGGACAACGAACGGACGGCGCATTTTTCAATGCCGGTGCTGCACTACCCGGCCTCGCTTGTGCTGCCCGAACATTATCGTGCCCTCGTCCATCCCTTCGCACCGCTGGGTACGCCGCTGCAATCAGCCCTGCCGGAGGCCGACCTTGCCGCAAGGCTGGCCGATTTGTTCGAAGTCGCGCTTGCAGACGAACTGCCTCCGCTCCTCATCGAGGAGACGGCCGGCGGAACCGTGCTCGACCGGCTGGCGGAAGGAACGGCTTCACGCCCGGGGCTGGGCATCCACCGCACGCAAGCCGGCAGCCGGGCAGCTCTCGATGCCGCCTCGACAACCCGGTATCCCGGCAAGAAGCGTCAGCGCGAACTCAACCGGCTGCTGCGCAAGCTTGGCGAGGCGGGCAATGTCGACTTCGAGCTTGCGCGCTCCCAGTTTGATGTTCTGTTGCGGTTCGAGGAATATCTGCTGATCGAAACCAGAAGCTGGAAGGGGCGCCGCGGCACCTCGATCCAGGCCATCAAACGCCATGCCGCCTTTGCCCGGCAGGCGGTTTCCGACCTTGCCCGCGAGGGCCGCTGTCAGGTTCTTTCCATGCGGCTCGACGGCAAGCCGCTCGCCAGCATGATCCTGCTGTCGATGAACGGGTATTATTATCCGTGGAAAATCACCTTCGACGAACACTATGCGCGCTATTCGCCCGGTGCCCTGCTGATGGCACGGCTCGGAGACTATCTGCGGTCACTTCCCGACTTCCGCATGGCGGATTCGCTGGCCAGGACCGGTACTTCCTGGATGGACCTGTTCTGGCGCGACAAGATCATGCTGCAGAACGTGACGCTGGCGGCCAGCGAGCAGGAAGCGGAAAAGCTCATGCGCCGGGCTGCCCTGCCCGAAAGACTGCGCGCCATGCTCCGCAAGCTGTTGCGACGGCGCTAGAGCATGTGATGCTCTAACCCTTCTTCACCAGATGGGCGGCTTCGGGAACCGGTGTCGTCACCGTTCCCTCCCCGAAGAAACGCTCGATGTTTTCAACCGTCAGATCGCCCATCGCCTGGCGCGTTTCGGCCGTGGCGCTGCCCACATGGGGAAGCAGCACCACATTGTCCATGGTGAAGAGTTCTTCCGGCACATGGGGTTCGGCCTCGAACACATCGAGCCCGGCATAACCCAGCCGCCCCTCGCGTAATGCGGCAACCATCTCCGCCTCGTCGATCACCGTTCCCCGCGCCACATTGATCAGCGTGCCTTCCGGTCCAAGCGCATCCATCACTTCCCGGTTGACCAGATGGCGGGTGGCGGCACCGCCCGGCGTGATGACGACGAGATAGTCGACTTCCTCCGCCATCTGCCGGAGATCGGAATAGTAGGCATAGGGAACATCGCGCCGGTTGCGGCTGTGATAGCTGACCTTGCAGGAGAACGCCTGAAGCTTCTCCGCAATCGTCTCGCCGATGCGGCCAAGTCCGACAATGCCGACCGGCTTGCCCTCGATGGAACGCGTCAGCGGCGCAGCACCCTTTGCCTTCCAGTTTCCCGATCGCACCCAGCGGTCGTCGCGCACCAGTTGCCGGCTGACCGCCAGCATCAGAAGGATCGCGGTATTGGCGACATCGTCGTTGAGTACATTGGGCGTATGGGTGACGACGACACCTCGCTCGACAGCCTTTGCAGTATCGATGCCGTCATAACCCACGCCATAGCACGAGATCATTTTCAGATTGGGCAGCGCATCGATGAGGGATGCCGGAACCTTCTCCGCGCCATAGGTGGCAATCGCCTCGATACCTTCGCCCTTTTCCCGCAGAAAGCTTTCCGGGTCGCCGATGGCCGCCATCTCATATACGACGAAATTGCGGGCGAAGGCCTCCATCATGCGTGGTGTCATGCCTCCGATTGCCAGCAATTCCCGCTTGTCGCCCATCTCCGCCAAACCTCCTGCCTGTTGTCATGCGCCTGTTGTCATGGATGAATTCTGCTACACCAGAAAATGACTTGGGACACGCAGTCAAGCAAGAAGGACAGTCCATGGGCAAGCCCGTCGTCGCAATACTGGGAACCGGGCTGATGGGAGCGCCCATGGCGCGAAACCTGCTCAGGGCGGGATATTCCGTCAGGGCCTGGAACCGGACCATCGAAAAGGCCCGGCCGCTCGCCGAAGACGGTGCCGAGCTCCTTTCCCGGCCTGCCGAAGCCGTTGCCGCAGCGGACTTCGTCATCGTCATGGTAAGCAACGGCACCGCGGTCGCCGATCTCCTGTTCAGTCAGGGGGT
>JAMLIH010000052.1 GCA_023954255.1 Phyllobacteriaceae bacterium
CTGCGCACCACCCAGCACGAGTTCCCGGTCGTCGACGGCTCGGGCCACCTGCGCGGCGTGCTCACCCGCTCCGCCATGGTCGCGGCCATCGAGCAGGCCGGCATGCAGGCCCCGGTGATCGACGCCATGGTCCGCGACATCCCGACGGTACGCGAGGGCGTCATGCTGACCGAGGCGGTGGAGGCGATGCAGAAGGCCGCCGCGCCCGCCGTCGGCGTCACCGGCCCGGACGGCAAGCTGACCGGTTACATCACCGCCGAGAACATCGGCGAACTGATGATGCTGCGCTCGGCGGTGGCCGGATAAGGCCGCCCCTTTCGCAAGCGCACAAAATCCTGTATGAGCACGCGCAAATGACCCGGCGCGGCGCATGTTCGCCGCGCCCTTGTTTTTCCGAGAGACATCATGAGCCTCCGCAATATCGCGATCATCGCGCATGTCGACCATGGCAAGACGACCCTGGTGGACGAACTTCTCAGGCAGTCCGGCGCCTTCCGCGACAACCAGCGCGTCGCCGAACGCGCCATGGATTCCAACGACCTGGAAAAGGAGCGCGGCATCACCATTCTCGCCAAGGCGACCTCGGTGGAATGGAAGGGCACGCGCATCAACATCGTCGACACGCCCGGCCACGCCGATTTCGGCGGCGAGGTGGAGCGCATCCTGTCCATGGTGGATGGCGCCGTGCTGCTGGTCGATGCCGCCGAAGGCCCGATGCCGCAGACCAAGTTCGTCGTCGGCAAGGCGCTCAAGGTGGGCTTGCGCCCCATCGTGGCGGTCAACAAGATCGACCGCTCCGACGCACGGCCGGACGAGGTTGTAAACGAGGTGTTCGACCTGTTCGCCAATCTCGATGCCAGCGACGAGCAGCTCGATTTCCCGATTCTCTACGGTTCCGGCCGCGATGGCTGGATGAACGCCGATCCCGATGGGCCGAGGGAAGCAAAGCTTGCTCCGCTGTTCGATCTCATTCTCGATCATGTGCCGCAACCGGCGGTGGGTGAGGGCCCGTTCCGGATGATCGGCACGATCCTCGAATCCGACAATTTCCTTGGCCGTATCATTACCGGGCGCATCCATTCCGGTTCGATCAAGGCCAACCAGCCCGTCAAGGTGCTGAACCGCGAAGGACAGACGGTGGAAACCGGGCGGATCTCGAAAATCCTCGCCTTCCGTGGCGTCGAACGCGTGGCGCTCACCGAAGCCCATGCCGGCGACATCGTGGCGATTGCCGGGCTTGCCAAGGGTACGGTTGCCGACACGTTCTGCGATCCTTCCGTCACCGAACCCCTGCAGGCGCAGCCCATCGATCCGCCGACCGTCACCATGACGTTCTCCGTCAACGATTCGCCGCTTGCCGGTACCGAAGGCGACAAGGTGACGAGCCGGGTAATCCGCGACCGCCTGTTGCGCGAGGCGGAAGGCAATGTGGCGTTGAAGATCGAGGAAGCTGCCGAGAAGGACAGTTTTCACGTTTCCGGCCGCGGCGAATTGCAGCTTGCCGTGCTGATCGAAACCATGCGGCGCGAAGGCTACGAGCTTTCGGTCTCGAGGCCGCGCGTGGTCATGCAGAAGGATGAAAATGGCCACCCGCTGGAGCCGATCGAGGAAGTGGTCATCGATGTCGACGAGGAATTTTCCGGTACGGTGGTGCAGAAGCTTTCCGAGCGCAAGGCCGAGATGGCGGAGCTCAAGCCTTCCGGCGCAGGGCGGGTGCGGCTGGTGTTTTATGCACCGACGCGCGGACTGATCGGCTATCAGTCGGAACTGCTGACCGACACGCGCGGCACAGCTATCATGAACCGGCTGTTTCGTGCGTATGAGCCGTGGAAGGGGCCGATTGGCGGCCGCGTCAACGGCGTGCTGATTTCCCACGACCAGGGCGAGTCGGTTGCCTATGCGATGTTCAACCTGGAGGACCGCGGGCCGATGATCATCGACGCCGGCGAAAAGGTCTATGCTGGCATGATCATTGGCATTCACAGCCGTGACAACGATCTCGAAGTCAACGTCCTTAAGGGCAAGAAGCTCACCAACATCCGTGCCGCCGGCAAGGATGAGGCAGTCAAGCTTACGACGCCGATCCGCATGACGCTGGAGCGCGCGCTTTCCTGGATACAGGACGACGAATTGGTGGAAGTGACGCCAAAGTCGATCCGGCTGCGCAAGCGCTATCTCGACCCTCATGAGCGCAAGCGGTTTGAAAAGGCGCGCAACAACGCTGCCTAGATCGTTTCACCCTCAGGTGGAAACGATAGCTCTCGTCTCGTCACAGAGTTCATCTACGCATTCCGATTTTGCCGTTTCCGTCAAAATCGGAATTGCTCCGAGAATGGCCCTCAGGCAGTGGTGATGGCTCTGCGCAGGGGAGCCAGCGGCGCGCTGTCGTCGAACCCGAGACCGGAACCCGCCACCATCACTCCGAGGCTTTTCCACAGCGCCTCAAGATCGGGATCGTAGGGTTCCTCGCGCATTTGCTTCCAGGCATCCGTCAGCGTCGTGGTGCCGGTGGCCTTGTCGCCCAGCGCCAGGGTTTCGGCAAAGCCCGCATCGCGGCTGAAGTCTGTTTCGGCGTTGATGCCGCGCAGGGCATCGCGCAGACCCTTGCGGTTGTCCGTCGCCTGGCGGCAGCGGATATCGCAGACAAGGCAGAAGATCGCGCCGCCCCAGTAGGTCCGGGCCCAGTTCTGCGTGACGTCGTATCCCATGTCACCAGGGGCGGGCAGGCCGCGCGGCATCATCCTGATGAAGTCGGTCCACATCTGCCGGGCATCCATATGGCCTGCCATGATCCGGGCGATGGGTTCGACGTAGACCGCCAGCCCCTCGACCATCCAGTCGTGGCGGCGGCTCGGAATATAGGGAAAGGCAAGGTGGGTCATCTCGTGGACCAGCACCCAGTCGTCCCGCATGAGGGCGGTTTCATCGGCGTTCACCGGAACGGTGAGTTCGAGGCGCGGCGGGCTGAAGGGCCATGCACGGCCGCCGACGCGCTGCCGGTCGCTTGTGAAGCGGACAGAGATCAGGACCCTGGGAACCGGAAATTTTCCGTAGTAAGCGGCGACTGCACGCGCCGATTTGCCGATCCATGCCTCGATCAGCGCAACGGCATCGGGATCGGTCTTGCCGGTCACGGACCATTCGGCCTCGGCGCCGTGGTCGTCAAGCGCCATCACCCGGCTGCCGGCAGCACTGGCAGCAGCACTGCCAGCACCACTGGCGGCAGTTGCAGGCGTCAGGCTGGCTGCCCCCGCCATGAAGAGGAAATCGCGCCTCTGCATGCGGCAATCTCACCGCAAAGTCCGGTTTGCCGCCATACACAATCGCGTGTTCGCCTGTTGCACGGTTTCCGGGGATTGGGTGCGGCATTCCGGTTTTTCGCTTTTGGTTAACAAATTCTTAACGTATGCTTTGCGCCATGAGTACGCTGACGCTCAACATAAGGCGCGCCGGCAAGGCGGATGCAGGCGATATTGCTGCCATCCATGATGCAGCTTGGTGGAATGCCTATTCCGGCATGATCCCGCCAAGAGCCCTCACGCGGATGATACAGCGGCGTGGCGCAGCCTGGTGGCGCTCGGCGATCGACCGTCAGACGGTCATTCTGCTGCTGGAAATTCAGGGCAAGAGCGTCGGTTATGCCACGATCGGCCGCAACCGGGTCAAGACGCTTCCTTTCGACGGCGAAGTCTATGAGCTTTATCTTGCGCCCGAGTATCAGGGTATCGGGGCTGGTTCGCATCTGTTTCTTGCTGCCATGGGCGAGTTGAAACGGCGCGGGCTTGCCGGTGCCGTTGTCTGGGTTCTGGCAGACAATGACCCCGCCATCCGGTTTTACCAAAATGCCGGCGGCAGGCAGGTTGCGGAGGGAAGGGAAACCTTCGATGACCGCGATCTGAGGAAGATCGCCTTCGCCTGGGGTTGATCCCCGTCTCCGGTTCAACCGGATTTCAGCTTTTTTGCTGGCCCAGCAGCTTCTCTTCAAGTGCGGCAAGCACGGCATCACGGGTATGCGTCTTGGAAATGCGTGAGGATTCCACATGCAGGTCTGCGAGGGCGTAGACCGGCTCGCGTTTTTCCTGCAGTTGCCTCAGCGTTGCCTTCGGATCAGGCGTGTTGAGCAGCGGCCTCGTGCCGGGACGGCGAAGCACGCGGCTCATCAGCAGTTCGATATCCGCTTTCAGCCATACGGATATGCCGGCTTCGGCGATTGCCTGCCGGGTGGCCTCCGACATGAACGCGCCGCCGCCCAGCGACAGGACTGTCGGCCCTTCCGACAGCAGGCGCTGTATGACGCGTTCCTCGCCGGCGCGGAAATAGGGTTCGCCGTGTTTTTCGAAGATTTCCGGAATCTCCATGTTGGCGGCCGCGACGATTTCCTGGTCGGAATCGTAGAACGGAATGTCGAGCGCCGTGGCGACCAGCCGGCCAACGGCGGTCTTGCCGCTACCCATCATGCCGACAAAGACAATGCTTCTGCCGCCCAGGGCCTCGCGCAGATCGGAAACGCCAACCGTCATCAACTCTGCCATTTGTGCCTGTGTTTCGCCATGAACCCAACGGTTTAGCGCATGATTGATACCCATGCGTCAAGCAAGCGGGGAAAATTCCTGCCTGCCTGCGAGATTGAATTGCGTCTGCGTGTTTGCCATATAGGAGCTACCCAACGCCATTTCGATCCTGCTTTGAAGTGCATGGCCCAGCCAACAGGATAACCGGATGCCGAGTCTGATCAGATTTGTCGTGTTCTGCGCCGTATTGGCAGGCCTTGCCTATGGCGCCGCCTTTGCCCTGGTCCAGTATGTGGAGCCGGAGCCGCGCGAGGTTCTCATTCGCGTTCCCGCCAACAAGCTGAACGTGCAGTAGGGTTGCGCCTTTGCTGCGTCACGCGGTCATCCGGCGGTCTGAAGACATATCCGAAAGGCACAAACGCTCGTGAGCGCTCCAGCCATCAATTCCGATGATGTCCTTTTGGCCGAATCCTTTCTGGAAATGATGAGTGCCGAGCGCGGTGCAAGCCGCAACACGATGGAAGCCTATCGCCGGGACATCCAGCGCTATCTCGGGTTTGTGGCCGGTGCGGGCAGCGATTGCACCCGTTGCGGCAGCGATACGGTGCGGCGGTTTCTGGCGGAGGTTTCGGCAAGTGGGGCGGCAGCCTCGACGCAGGCGCGGATTCTGTCCTCGGTGCGCCAGTTTCACAAATTCCTCTATGGCGACGGCCTGCGTGGCGATGATCCCACAGCGGTGGTGGATGCCCCGAAACAGGGCCGGCCACTTCCGAAAATCCTGTCAATCGAGGAGGTGGACCGGCTGATCGCCGTGGCGGAGGCGCAGGCTGCCCGGCGGGACGGGTCGCCAGGCGGTGTCCTGCGGCGGCTGCGCATGCTTGCGCTGCTGGAAACGCTTTATGCAAGCGGGCTGCGCGTTTCCGAACTCATTGCCCTGCCGAGAACGGCGGCGCGCGGCGACGGTCCGTTTCTCACCGTCACCGGTAAAGGCAACAAGGAGCGTCTGGTGCCGCTTTCCGCCCGTGCGCGCAGCGCCCTGGCGCGGTATTGCAGCCTGCTGGAAAACCGGGAGGGAGACAGCAGGGAGGCATCCCCCTTTCTTTTTCCGGCAGTCTCGAAGGAAGGCCATCTGACGCGGCAGGCCTTTGCGCGCGACCTGAAGGACCTGGCGATCGAGGCGGGGCTTGCACCGTCGCGGATATCTCCCCATGTGTTGCGTCATGCCTTTGCCAGCCATTTGCTGCAGAACGGAGCGGATTTGCGCGCCGTTCAGCAATTGCTGGGGCATGCGGACATCTCGACCACGCAGATTTACACCCATGTACTGGACGAGAGGCTGCGCGAACTGGTTGAAAGCCACCATCCGCTGGCAAAACTGAACAAAAAGGGTTAGTACCGGCCCGCAATTGCAACAGGCTGAAAGCGTATGCGTCTATATCTCGATTTCGAAAAACCGGTTGCCGACATCTACGGCAAGATTCGTGAGCTGAAGAGTGTCAGCGAGCCCGATGGCAGCGTCGATCTGACGGCGGAGATCGCGAAGCTCGAAGCAAAGGCGGAATCAACGCTCGAAGGGCTCTATTCGAAGCTGACGCCGTGGCACAAGACGCAGATCGCCCGGCATCCCGACCGGCCGCATTTTGTCGACTACCGCGATGCGCTTTTCACCGACTTCACCAATCTGGCGGGTGACCGCTACTATGCGGAGGATTTCGCCATCCAGGCCGGATTTGCCCGTTTCAACGGCAGTTCGGTTGCCATCATTGGCCAGGAGAAGGGCAATGACACGGAATCCCGCCTCAAGCACAATTTCGGCATGGCGAGGCCCGAGGGCTACCGCAAGGCGGTGCGCATCATGGAACTGGCCGACCGCTTCTCCATTCCGATCATCACACTGGTCGATACCGCAGGTGCCTATCCCGGCATCGGTGCGGAGGAGCGCGGTCAGGCGGAAGCGATCGCCCGCTCCATCGAGATGTGCCTGAAAGTGCGCGTACCCATCGTGACCGTGATCATCGGCGAAGGCGGCTCGGGCGGTGCGATTGCCATCGCCACGGCAAACCGCGTCTACATGCTCGAGCATTCCATCTACAGCGTCATCTCGCCGGAGGCGGGTGCCTCGATCCTGTGGCGCGATTCGACCAAGGCGCAGGATGTGGCGACGGCGATGAAGATGACGGCGGGCGACCTCAGGGAACTGGGCGTAATCGACGGTATCGTCGAGGAGCCGGCCGGCGGCGCGCAACGCCATCCCGGCGAGGTGATATCGGCGACGGGCAAGATGATTTCCTCTGCGCTTGAGGAACTGTCGGGCCTCGATGGCGATACGTTGCGCCGCCAGAGGCGGGAGAAATTCCTCGCCATCGGCCGCAACCTGGCCTGAGGCGGTAACCGTCAGGCATGACAATCGCGTGAGGGCTTCTGATAAGGTCTTGTCAACCGTATTGGCGGTAATATGGTTCGTGACGGGAGCCTTCACGGGACGTGGCTTGCCATAAATCAGCTTTCTTTCTGTCTGAAGGAACGCCGGTTCGGGGCCGCAATGACACGGCCGACAGGGCGGGGCCGCCGGATACATGACAACTCGGACTGATAAAGCGTAGCGACTTGCGATGCAGGGTTTTGGCAGACCATATTTGAGCGGCCTGGTCCTTGCCCTTTCGGGGCTGGCGCTTGCTGCCTGCCAGGGAGGAATCGACGAGATTTTCCCGAAAGCCGAACGTCCCATCCCGCCGCGGCTGGTGCAGAAGATGAAGTCGCTCGGCATGAAGGCGTCTTCACCGATCCTGATCCGGATTTACAAGACCGAGAACAAGCTGGAAGTCTGGAAAAAGAAGACCACCGGCCGGTTCGCGTTGCTGGAAACCTATGAAATCTGCAAGTGGTCGGGGCGGCTTGGCCCGAAATTCAAGGAAGGCGACCGGCAGGCGCCGGAAGGCTTCTACAATGTCGGGTTTCACCAGCTGAACCCGAAATCCGACTATCATCTTTCCTTCAACCTCGGCTATCCCAATACCTTCGACCGTGCCCATGGCCGCACCGGCTCCCATCTGATGGTGCATGGCGCCTGCTCTTCGGCGGGCTGCTATTCGATGAATGACGAACAGGTCGAGGAAATCTATTCGCTTGCCAGGGATGCGCTGGAAGGCGGCCAGAAATATTTCCAGGTTCAGGCCTTCCCCTTCCAGATGACGGCGAAGAACCTCGCAAGGCACGTTACCAGCCCGCATTTCGAGTTCTGGAAGAGCCTGAAGGAAGGCTACGATCATTTCGAGATCACCAATTTCCCGCCCAAGGTGGACGTTTGCGAGAAACGCTACCTGTTCAACCGGGAAGCGGTGGACGACGCCGACTTTTCCGCCCGCAGCGAATGCCCGCCGGTCACCATGCCGGCAAGCCTGATCAAGGCTTACAAGGAAAAGCTTGCCGAGGAGCAGGTGGAGTTTTCCAAGGCGCTGCGCCGCTATCAGTTGCAGCAGGGCAAGAAGGACCCGGAACTGGCATCGCTCAACCCGGATCAGGTGACGCTTGTCGCGGCGGGGTCGGAAGTGCTGCCGCCGCCGACACCGGAACCCGTTCCCGAACCGCCGCCGCAGCCGGAGCCCGCGCCCGGCATTGCGGACGGGGAAGCACCAGCGGTTGCCGGTGCGGATACTACCCTGCCCGGCGTGGAGGCAACGCAACCGGCCGCCACAGCGGCTGCCGAAGGGGCGGCTTCCGATCCGCAGCAGACAATTGCCGCGATATCCGCCGCACCCGCGGCGGAAAGTGCCGGTAGTCAAAGCGCTGCTGAAGCAAGTCCGGAGGCGCCGTCCGACCTGAGCCAGCTTCCGGTCATTCCGGTGCCAAGCCCGGCTGTGCGCTGAGGCCCGCCGGGAAAGACATTTTCTGTCTAGATATATTGTCCCGGCTGCAGCCGAAGTTCAGTCGGTGACGATCTTCACCCGGTTGCCCGGCTGCGGGATCTGACCTGCCGACAGGCCGTTAAGAACCTGGAAGGAGCGCAGCGGAGACGGCGTTCCCTTCATCCGGGCAGCGAGGCTGGCAAGCGTGTCGCTTGCGCCAACCGTGACCACTTCGATTTCGAGCGGCTTCAGCGCTTCCTTTTCGGCTTCGGTCATGCGGCGGAAGGTGCCGGCAATCGCCACGGATTCCGATTCCACCGATTCACTGCCGGAAGGACCTGCCGTGATGAAGCGATAGACCTGGCGATCGACCTGCAACAGACGGATGACGAAATGCCAGTTGCTGCCGTCCGCCTCGGCGCGGGCAGCGGGCAGGCCGCCGATGGTGGTTTCGGAGATGCTGGCTTCATCGAGCCCCTTGACCCAACCGCTCTTCAGATAGGCTGAAAGGCTCTGGCCTCTGGGAAGGACAGCCGCATCGAACCGGGTAGCGAGGTTGTCCGGTCCGGTAACGACCACGGCAGTCGCCTGGTTTTCCATGCGGCGGTTGAGCGGTGCCGAAAAGGTTACGCCTAGGCCGAGATGGGAGAAGGTATTGTTGCGGACGAAGCCTTCTTCCGCGCTGTCGCCGTAGAGAAGACCGTCAATGCCGTTGAGATAGGCTTCGCGGTCCGCGTCGCCAGTGCCCGGTGCACCGAAGGCGCGGGCATGCCGCTTGGCCTGATCGACGCGTTGCGGGGTCGTCGGGTGACTGGAAAGAAAGGAGAAATCGCCGAAACGCTGGTCGGCCTGCGACATCAGCACCTGATAGGCCTGCATGGTTTCAAGGAACCGTACCGAGCCATGGGCGTCGAAGCCGGCGCTGCCCAGCATCTTGATGCCGACGGCGTCGGCCTGCAATTCCTGGTCCTTGGAGAATTCCGAAAGCCGCAGCTGGTTTGCGGCCTCGGCCACCCTGCCGGCAACGTTGTTGCCGAGAACCTTCGAAACCACTTCGGAACCGACCTTGATGGAGCTTTCCTTTTCGCTGCGCAGAATGGCGTGGTTGGAGGAAACATGCGCCATTTCGTGGGCGATGACCCCTGCCAGTTCCGCCGAATCATTGGCCAGCGAAAGAAGGCCCCGGGTCACATAAAGGTATCCGCCCGGCAGGGCGAATGCGTTGACCTTGGGCGAGTTCAGGATGGTTATGCGGTAGAGTTGTGTCTTGTCTTCCGATACGGCAACCAGCCGTCCGACAATGCCGGCAATGAGGCTTTCGGCCTTCGGATCGCGGAACTCCCCGCCATATTTGGCAAGGACCAGCGGGTGTTCCCGCTTGCCGATTTCCGCGCGGGGATCATCCGCCTTCATCCAGGCATTGGTGAAGGAACGCCCATCGCCGGTATCGAGCGGTTCTGTCAGGACGCAGGCGGACAAAAAGGTGCACAGCAGCAATGCCAATGCCCCTTTCGAACGATGCCGTCTTTCGGACGGATGCGCCATGCTTCTGAATACCCCTGCAATTCGGCTGGCCTTGCCAAGCCCTTTACTGCCTCGAGCCCCACACTAGCCGTGAATGTGGCACAAACAAGTAAAGAAAACTGCAGAATCCGGCGGCGGGCTGCCGTCAGCCGGGGCGGCCCACCGAAAAATATTTCAGGCCGGTGCCCTCGACCTCTTCCCTGCGGTAGATGTTGCGCAGGTCGACAAACACCTTGTCCTTGAGCTGGCCTGCGACCTTCTTGAGATCGAGTGCGCGAAACTGGTCCCATTCGGTGATGATCACCGCCGCATCGGCGCCCTTCAGGCAATCATGCGCACTGTCGCAATAATCGACCTTCTTCAGCATCGAACGGGCCTCTTCCATGCCCTCGGGGTCATAGGCGCGAATGGTTGCGCCCTGTTTCTGCAGACCCGGCACGATCACCAGCGAGGGCGATTCCCGCATGTCATCGGTATTGGGCTTGAAGGTGAGGCCCAGTACAGCGATCGTCTTGCCTTTCACCGACCCGCCGCAGGCGGTAACGATCCGATCGACCATGGCATGCTTGCGCCGCTTGTTGGAGCGCACCACGGTGTCGACGATGGTGACCGGCGAATCGTAATCCCTTGCAGTCTTCGATAGCGCCAGCGTGTCCTTGGGAAAACAGGAGCCGCCATAGCCCGGCCCTGCATGGAGGAATTTCGAGCCGATACGCTTGTCGAGACCGATGCCGCGCGCCACCTGCTGAACGTCTGCGCCCACCTTGTCGCAGAGATCGGCGATTTCATTGATGAAGCCGATCTTGACGGCCAGAAAGGCGTTGGCAGCGTATTTGATCAGTTCCGCCGTGCGGCGGCGGGTGATGACGATGGGGGTTTCGTTGAGGAAGAGCGGGCGGTAGAGCATCTTGAGCTGCTCGGCGGCCTTGTCGCTTTCCGTTCCCACCACAACGCGGTCGGGCCGCTTGAAGTCGTTGATGGCAGCGCCTTCGCGGAGGAATTCCGGGTTGGAGGCAACGTCGAAGCGGGCATTCGGCGCGTGCTTGCGGATGATGGCCTCGACCTCGTCGCCGGTTCCCACCGGCACGGTGGATTTGGTGACGATCACCGTATAGCCCTTCAACAGCGGCGCCAGTTCCTCGGCCACCGCATAGACGAAGCGAAGGTCCGCATGGCCACTGCCGCGGCGGGTCGGCGTGCCGACGGCGATGAAGACCACGTCTGCTTCGCCAACGGCCTTTTTCGGATCGGTGGTGAAGACGAGGCGCCCTGCGTCGACGTTGCTCTCGACCAGATCGTCAAGGCCCGGTTCGTAAATCGGTATCTCGCCCCGGTTGAGCCGGCCGATCTTGTCCTCGTTGTTGTCGATGCAGGTCACATGGTGTCCGAAATCGGCAAAACAGGCTCCTGAAACCAGGCCGACATAACCGGTTCCGATCATTACTACACGCATGGATTTCTCCGGAAATAGGTTCGTGCCCGCCTACAACGCGCGGACCCTCGATGGCTCGGGAGGGGAGTAAAGAAAGTTTGCCTGTCCTGCAAGCGAAAGGGTTGCAGAAAGCCGGAGCAGAGCAGTACGACGAGTGTGGTATGCGGCAGGAGGGTTCAGTAACTGGTCGACCATTCGCAATTGCAAATTTCACTATTCCCGACTTTAATTGCAGTTGTGGATGCGCGTTGTTCCGATTTTTTGAGACAAAGAAGTTTCCATTATGAAAAAGCTGTATTTGCTGGCTTTCCTGGGTTTGCTTCTTTCCGCATGCGGGCAGGAGGATTCTGCTTCCGAAAATGATCAGGAACCGGTCAGGGGCCTGAAGACGGTGGAAGTGACCAGCCAGGAGCAGTCGACGGTGCGCCGGTATCCAAGCGTTCTGCAGCCGACTTCGATTTCAACCCTGTCTTTCGAGATCGCCGGCAAGCTTGAAGCCGTTGAGCTGAATGTCGGCCAGCAAGTGAAACGCGGGGAAGTGGTCGCGTCACTTGACCGGGAGTCGCTCGAAATTCAGGTCGAAACCGCAGAGGCTGCCGTGCTTCAGGCTCGATCCAATGCCCGAAATGCGGAGGAGGATTTCAAGCGGCAACAGTCCCTGTTCGACAAGAAGGTTGTTACGGTGGCGGCGTTAGACAAGGCGCGAACGACCATGGAAACCAGCAATGCGCAATTGCTGCAGAGTGAAAAACAACTGGAGACCGCGCAGGAAAACCTCCAGAAGGCCGAGTTGAGGGCGCCATATGATGCGGTCATCAATACGGTTGAAACGCAGTCGTTTTCGAATGTCGGGGCTGGTACGCCGATTGCCACCATCTACAGCGGCGATGGTCTGGAAGCCTCGTTTTCGGTCAGCTACGATGTCATCAGCCGTTTGGCGGTCGGCAAGGCTGCGCGCATCCGCCTTGCCGATAACCCGGATGTCGAACTGCCGGCTGTCGTCACCGAACTTGGCTCCAGTGCCAACACCGTTTCATCCTTTCCGGTCGTCATAACCCTGCAGGAGCGCCTGCCTCAGTTGAAGGCAGGCATGGCGGTTGAGGTATCCATGGAGTTCGACCTTCCCGCCGGAGCGGGATATGCCCTGCCGATTTCCGTCCTGACCATGGAAGGCCGATTGAAGCAGGAGCGGACACCGGTCGAGCCCGGCGAGGCGTTCGTCTATGTCTTTGATCCGCAGAGCAACACGGTCAAGCGGCGCCTGGTCAGGATAGGCGGGATAAGAGAGAACCGCATTATCGTTGTCGACGGCCTGGAAGCCGGGGAACGGGTCGCATCGGCAGGCGTTTCCTTTCTCCGGGACGGTCAGACGGTAAAGCTCCTCAACTGAACAACCAGGCGCGCGCATGGATTTTCTGACTTCATTCGGATTGCAGAAATCGCGCCTGACGCTTCTGTTCATGGCAGTGCTCCTGCTGCTGGGCGCGGGCAGCTACTTCAATTTGTCGAAGCGCGAAGATCCGTCGATCACCATTCGCACGGTGGTTGTTTCCGCGTTTTTCCCCGGGATGGCGCCCGACAGGCTGGAAGACCTGATTGTCGTGCCGATCGAGCGCAAGGCGCGCGAGATTGCTGAAGTCGATACAATCAACACGCTGATCTCCACAGGCAGCACGATCATCAAGCTGGAGGTTTCGGAGTCGCTTTCCGGCGATGCCGTCGAAAGCGTTTTCGACGACATTCGCGTCAAGATGGAGGAAGTGTCGCATGACCTGCCTGATGGCACGCGAGGACCCTTCGTCAACACCGATTACGGCAATGTCGCCATCGCATCGATAGCCGTTACAGGCGAGGGGTTCTCCTACTCGGAAATCCGCGACAGCGCGGAGTCCTTGCAGCGTGCGCTCTACAGACTTGAAGGAATCGGCAAGATCAGCCTCTATGGCGAACAGGAAGAGCGCATCTGGCTTGAACTCGATTCCCGCAAGCTGGCGGCCGTGGGCGTACAAATCAACCAGGTGCTTGCGGATCTGCAGTCCCAGAACGTCATCCTTCCGGCCGGCGACATCGACGCCGACGGAACCACCATCATCCTCGAGGCAAATGGCGACCTGCAAAGCGTCGATGCAATCCGGCAGATTCTCACCAAGGTGAGCGGCCTGAGCGGCTTTGTCCGGCTGGAAGATCTTGTCACCGTCAGACGGGGATTTGAGGAACCCCGCCAGAAGCCGGTCTATTTCAACGGACAACCCGCAGTCATGCTCGGCGTTGAAATGTCCAAGGGTGAGGACATCCAGAAAGTGGGCCGCCAGATAAGGGTGCTGGTCGAACGGCAGGAAGCGACCCAGCCGATCGGCATATCGTACACATTCTCCACCTATCAGGAAGAAAAGGTGACCAGCGCGATCAATGATGCGCTGGTCAACGTTGCGCAGACCATCGCTGTCGTGTTGCTGGTGATGCTTCTGTTTCTCGGCTTCCGCTCCGCGATCATCATCGCCTGCATCGTGCCGTTCACGGTGATGTTTGCTCTGGTTGTCATGGGATATCTGAATATCGAACTGCAACAGGTTTCCATTGCCGCGGTGATCATTTCTCTTGGCCTGCTGGTCGACAACGGACTTGTGATCGTTGAAGACATCCAGAACAGGATTTCGTCCGGAGCCGACCCCTCGACCGCGGCAAAGGAGGCCGGCAAGCAGTTTACGGTTCCGCTTGCCGTGGCTTCGGTCACCACCGTGTCGGCGTTTCTCCCGCTGCTGCTGCTTGAAGGCACCGAGGGAGAGTACGGTTTTTCGCTCGGTGCGGTGGTGGCCGCGATGCTGATCGGCTCATGGCTCACAGCCCTCTACATCCTGCCGGCGCTTGCCGTCTGGTTGTCCGGCAAACCCAGGACTGCCGGCGAAAGCAGCCAGCCGGGCAGACTGGTCGCATTGTATGGCAAGTCGCTGAACCGCTCGCTCGCCTGGTCGATCCCCGTCATCGCTGTCTGCTATCTTGCGGTTATCCTGTCGGGCTCCTTCTTCTCCGGCATCAAGAAGGAGATGTTTCCGCTAAGCGCGCGTAACCAGTTTCTGATCTATCTCGACATGCCGAAGGGAACTTCCATCACGCACACGGAAGAAGAAGCGCTGGCGGTTGAAGCCTGGCTGTCGGACAGCGAGCAAAATCCCGAGATCACCAATACAACGGTCTATGTCGGCGACGGCGGGCCGCGGTTCTATCTTGCGCTCAGTCCGGCGGATGCCAATCCCGCGAGCGCCTTCATTCTGGTCAACACCGACACGTTCGAAGGGGCACTCTCTGCTTCCCGCCGGGCCGAACGGTTCCTGCTGGAAAACCATCCGGCAGCCAGATTCAAGACCAAGCGCCTTGCCATGGGCGGATCGGAGTCGGGCATCGTGGAGGTGAAGATTTCGGGCTCCGATGCGGACCGCCTGCTCGAACTGGCAGGGCAGGTCGAGTCCGCATTCGCCAATGCGCCCGGCATCGTTCAGAACGAGAACGATTGGGGCAACAAGTCGCTCAAGATCGTCGTCAATATCTCCCAGGATCAGGCGCGCGAACTGGGGGTCACATCCGAGGATATCTCGGAAATCATGAACACCTTCTTTGCCGGTACGCAGGTTTCCGACTACCGGGAGGGAACCGACTCAATCCCGATTGTCATCCGGCTTGCGGAGAATTTCCGTGACAGCATCGAGGATCTGTCAAACCTCTCGGTTGCCGCCAACGGTCAGCTCATTTCGCTTGATCGTGTTGCCACCTTTGTTCCGAAACTGGAGTATTCGCAGCTCCGGCGCGAAAACCAGCAGCGGCTGATCAAGATATCGGGCAAGAGCGGGGAGATGAGTGCTGTCGAACTGCTGGCGTTCATTTCGGACGACCTGGACAGACTGGACCTGCCGGACGGATACAGCCTCAAGATCGATGGCGAAACGGCACGCAGCGCGGAAGTCAACGCCAAGCTCGCGGCGGGCGTCCCGGCCGCACTGGCGGTCATGCTGCTGGCGCTGACCTTCCAGTTCAATTCGGCCCGTCGGGTATTGCTGACCTTTCTGACCATTCCGCTGGTCCTGATCGGCGCGCCCCTGGCGCTGCTGATGACCGGGCAGCCGCTGTCGTTCTTTGCCATTCTGGGGCTGATCTCGCTTGCCGGCATCATCATCAACAATGCGATCGTGCTGATCGACCAGATCGATGCCGACCGGCAATCGATGGCGCTGAAGGAGGCCATTGTGTCGGCGGCGAAAAAACGGGTGACGCCAATTATGCTGACGTCGCTGACAACGATATTCGGCCTCATCCCCATGGCGATAGCGGGCGGTGCGCTGTTCGAACCCATGGCAACGCTGATGATCGGCGGCCTGGCGGTCGCTTCGGTAATGACGCTGTTTTTCGTGCCGAGCGGTTACTATCTGCTGTTTCGCGGCCGATGAACGTTGCAATTCCATTTTACTTGCCGTGCGTTGAAGTCCCGTAGCTCATCAGGATAGAGCGCAAGGTTCCTAACGGGCACCGCCTGTTCGAAGCATACCGTAACGCTTTGGATTACTGAGCTATCACAAATCGCTGTTTCTACCGGAATATCGCGAACGGCGTCTGAATATCAGCCGGTATTCGCCCCCATTCTTGCGCCGGTTTCCGCGAGGGCCCATCAGTGTAGCAACGGACTGCCGGAACGCTTCCGGCTCATAGATTTCGGAAGGAAGCGCACCCACCGATGGAACATACGGGTGTTTTCGATTGAATCGAGCACAGGGTATTTCCCGCGTTGATCCATTCTCCATGGGCGGAGACGGTGCTGTTCTCTTACCAAGCAATGATAAAGCGGCGGGCGGACTGGGTTCTTCAGAAGCTCGCGGTCAGGAAACTGCGCACCACCTGGTGAACCTGACCAAAGACCCGTTCGGCAATCATGAAATGAGCACCGTTGCCGATCACCGTGTATTGTTTGATCTGCGAGGAAATTTTTTCGAACAAACGTGACGCATCAGAATGGGTTGATACCGGATCGGCAGATCCACGCAGTAGCAATGTAGGCCGATCTATCCGCCGACCGTCATATAGAGGTTGACCCAGATACACCTGCTCAAGGTCGGCAATCGTTCCGGCCGGGGCACGAAACCCGCCATCGGTTGCCCAGGGATTCTGTGCGTCGTCCCGTAGACAACGCTGAGCTATTGCCTCGAAAACACCGGGGGGACGCCAAAGTGAGGGATCGCTGACCGGAATCTCGTCATCCCAGCGTGCTTTGAGATCTTCAATGCCTACCTGCCTGTAGGCACCTGTTTGCGCTTCGTGCGCAGCGGGCAACCATTGGGGCCGACTTTCCGGTTCACAATACAAGGGCGCATAGAGTACGAGCCGGCGTATCGCGGCTTCGCGTCGTTCGGCCACCAGCTTGCCGCAAATGATCGATCCCCAGGACCCGCCAAGCAGATCGATGCTCGGCTGTCCGGTATGGTTTTGAACAAAGGCCAGCGCGTCCAAGACATCCTGGACAACTTCATGGGCCCTTGCATAGGGTAGGTTGTCCTGTGGTGCGCAGGAGAAGCTGGCGGGCCGGCTGGATCGCCCATAACCACGCAAATCGATGGCGAAGACGTGAAAGCCATCCAACGCAAGCCGGTTCATCCACGACCAGCCCGGATGCGGATTATCCCACAACACGCTCGCAATGGTGGCGCCGTGAACGAGCAGCAGCGGAACGGATTCTCCGGTGGTTGCCGATCTTCGTTCGCTCAGATGCAGGGTGACGTCCGGATTGGTAGACGATGCGATCTTGTGCTCATCATAGCAAACACCCTCAAGGAAGCGATCCTGGTCTGTGTGAACAGGCGTTGTCATAACAGTGCTGGCAGCGTCGTGATCAGTGGCGGGAAAACCGAGAACAAAGCCAGCCCAATCAGAAATATTGCGACTACCGGCCAGGCACTTCGATAGATTTCGGTGAGGCTGACCCCATCTGCTGCACCCTTGAGTGCAAACAGGGTATAGCCGAAGGGCGGGGTGATACTGCCGATGGTCAGATTGATCAGGAACAGCGTCCAGAACCACATCGGGTCGAAGCCGAAGGTGCGAATGATGGGCTCGTACAACGGGATGGCCAGCAGCAGAAAGGCGAACTGGTCGATGAACATGCACAGGATCAGGGGAACCAGCATCAGGACAACGAACATCATCCATGGCTCGATCTGCAACTGGCCGACAAATCCGATCAATCCGGAGGTCGCGCCCATGAAGGACAGAAGCTGACCAAAAAGCTTCGATGACGCGACGATCAGCATGATCATGGAAGTGATGACGACCGAGGATTTCAATGCTCCCCATATCATCTCGAGCGAAAAGCGCCGGTAGATGACCGAAGTAAAGGCTGCTCCCACAACCCCGGAGGCGGCCGCTTCAGATGGCGTGGCGACGCCCAGGAGAATCAGGCCCATGACGAAAAAGATCACGATGCCGAACGGCAATGTGCTGGCTGCCGCCTTCAGTTTTTCCCTTCTCGAGACGGTGGGGCCTTCAATGATCGGCGGTGCGACCTCGGGGGAGAGGCGCATGCGGACCAGTATATAGGCTGCCATCATCAACGACAGGACCAAGCCGGGAACCAGGCCGGCAATCAACAGTCCGGCGATGGAGACGTTGTTGACCAACGATCCGATAACGATAACCAGAAGGCTGGGCGGAATGATCGGAGCCAGTGATGCGCCGCCGAGAATGGTGAAGTTCGCAAGCCCGGAATTATATCCCTGTGCCTTCATCTGCGGCAGGATTGACCGGCCGAGCATTGCTGCAACAGCGACGGCAGAGCCCGACAGGGCGCCAAAGACAGTCGAAAGAGCGACGATCAGGAAATAGAGCCGTCCACGCACTCGTCCTATCAGCTTGTCGAGTGCAGCAGACAAAACCTCAACTGATCCGGATCGAAACAATATCTCTCCCATCAGAATAAACAACGGGATGGTAACGAAGGTCTCCGACGTGACTGTCTGATAAATCGAGTTGGAAAACAGCCCGAAGCCACGCGGTCCCATGACCAGAAGCACGCCACCAAGATTGGCTATCAGGAAAGCGGAGAAGACCGGCAGGCCGGTGGCCATGAGCCCAAAAAGAATGACCAGTGCGATTGTGAGCGCCCAATACCATTCCATATCAAATGCTCGTCTTGTTATGGCCCCGCCGTGCGGGACAGAGAGCCAGCGCCAGATACTGAAGCGCGAGCAGCAGAAAGCCGAAGGGGACAAAGGCACCGATCCACCATTTTGGAACCGCCACAGTCAGATCAGTCAGGATGCCGGATTGGTAGAGTCGCCATGTTTCGCCGGTCGTCACCCAGACGACGCTCAGTGCGACGAAGGTTGTGATGAGTGCGAGAAAGGTTTCCATCCTTCGCTGGGTAGCCGGGTTGCTGCGCTCGACCAGGATGGTGATAGCGACGTGACCGTTGCTTCTTGCAACCTCCGGCGCAGCCAGAAGGATTGTGCCACTCAGCAAGTAGACGATGGTGTCGCGTGACCAGATGGTGGGGGATTGAAAGAAATACCGAAGCACGATTTCCATGCAGTAAAGCGCCACGATTACCGCAAGCAACGCGGCACTCAGAAAAAAGGCTGCTTTGGTTATGAGGTCATTGACCTGAAATAATCCATGAAGAAAGCTTCGAGGCCGGCTCCCACCGGCCTCTGTTTTCGTGCCGATCATATCTTCTGGGCTACCGGCTCATGCCGGCATCGACTGCCAGCTTGCGCAGCGCTTCGGCATCCGAACCGGATTTTTCCGCTGCCACTTCCCAAACACCCTCAGCCCAGAGACGCTCGAATTCGGCTGATTCGGCTTCGGAAAAGCTTGTCAGCTTCATGCCCTTTTCCAGCAGGAAGTCATACTCAGCTTTCTGCAGCGCGTCGAAATGATCGATCATTTCGAGTTCCAGTTCCTCGCCTGCCTGAAGCAGTGCGGTTTGCGTTGCCTCGTCGAGGCTGTTCCACTTGTCGAGATTCATGAAAATCATGACGCCGACCTGGCCGAACTGGGGATCCGCCATATAGTCGATGATCTCATACCATTTGAGGTCCTGAGCGCCGGTGAGACCCCATGCTGCTCCGTCAACTGTACCACGCTGCAGTGCGGTATAGACCTCGCTGACCGGCATGTTCAGCGGCGAACCGCCCAGTGCCTTGATCATCGGATGGTAGGATACGGTTCCCCGAATGACCCTGCCCTGAAGTCCCGGCTCCCCGGTTATCGGCTCGCGCAAATAATAGCGGAACCCCTTGGTGCCCGTGCCGGGCGTCGACAGCAGCTTGATGCCAAGACCCTGATAATGTTTGTCGATATAGTCGAAGATACCCACTTCACGCCGCTTGGCAGGATCAATCGCGATCGCATCAATGGCCAGTCCGACAGCGGTGGTGCCCGAATGGTATGCAGGGTGGGTAAACAGGAGATCGAAAAGGCCGGCCTGAAGCGGTTCGAGCTGTTCGAAGGTCGGAACGGCGTCGGGGCCGTTGAAGGCAATGGTTGTGCCACCGCCGGTCTTCTCTTCAACCAGCTCGATGAACCGGGGGCCGATCTCACGGTACCAAACGAAGTTGGGAGAAAAGCCCGAAAGCATTCTCAACTCTTCGGCCGCGGCGTTCGTACCCGGCAGTCCGAGTGCCAGACCGAGGGCAATACAAAGTGCAGCGGTCGCCCGGCGCAGGTTGGGTTTTCTGAAGATCATTTTCGGTTCCTCCCAGAACGTTATTACCTGATCGAGGAACCATATTGTCCCATATGGAACTATGTCAAGTCCCATATGGGACTATTGAAAACTTGATTGCAATTGCCGACAAACGCTATTGGTGTGGTCAGGCTTTCGCGATAGGAGAGATTTTTCAGTATTGGAACTCGCAGAAGAATGAGAACGAATTTGACAATACCTGCCCAAGCAGATTCGGGCGCCGTTCTGGAAGAGAACATGATCGGCGCCCTGTGGCACATCTGTTTTGTCGCAAACAGTTTCGTGTTCCCCATCTACGCGCAGTACGACAAGAAATACAAAATCTCCCGAATGGAATTCGTCATACTCTATGTGCTTTCGCACCGGGACAACCTGATGGCATGGGAGATATGCCGCATGACCGGGCTGCCGAAGAACAACATCTCCCGGGGGGTCAACAAGCTTGAAACCAGGAAGCTGATCACCCGAACGCCAGATCCGGCAGATGCAAGGCGTGCGCTGCTGACGATTACGGCACAAGGGAAAGCCTTGTTCGACGAACTTATCGTCAGCTACGTGGATCGAGCTGAAACCTGTCTCTCGCCTCTCGACAAAAAGGACCGCAAGGACCTGGAGCGAATCATGACGAAGCTGGCACTTGCCACGCCATCAGTCGCGTGAAGCAAACGTCTGGTGTCGTCGGACCACACAAGATTGCTGGTATTGAACAAGCGGGCCAGTCGCTTGACCTTCCCACCCTGTCCACCTCTCCCCGACAAATCCCTTTGAAACTCACGCCCGCTTTGCTACCAGAAGTCTCCCGGTCCCGTAGCTCATCAGGATAGAGCGCAAGATTCCTAATCTTGAGGTAGCAGGTTCGAGTCCTGCCGGGATCGCCAACCGGCCAGGAGGTAATGTATGTCCGTACTGAAAAAGGGAATGAGTGGCGCCCCTGTAAAGCGTCTGCAGCAGAAACTCGGCATCTCCGATGACGGGATTTTCGGTTCCGGCACCGAAAGGGCCGTGCGGGAATTCCAGGAGAAGAACGGTCTCGGCGTGGACGGCATTGCCGGCCCGGAAACCTTTTCCGCCATGGGGCTCAACGAACTCGTCCTGCTCAGGGTCGGCTCGCGCGGTAATCTGGTGAAGAAACTGCAGGAAGCGCTCGGCATCGACGCGGACGGCCGTTTCGGCCCCGGCACCAAGAAGGCGGTAATGGAATATCAGGAAGCCCACGGTCTGGCGGCCGATGGTATGGCAGGCCCGAAAACGCTCGCCAGCATCGATGCGTTCAAGTCGAGCTTCAACGAGGAAACCATTCAGAATTCCGAGCTGCGCTCCGACGAGGAAAGCTTCGACGCCGAGCCGATGCCGGAAATCAAGGGTACGGAATACGTCAAGGGAGCCACCGCGGAAGCTGCGCCGGAAAAATCCCTGTGGAGCCGCGTCAAGGGCTGGTTCTCCTAAGCTGCCCTGCCGCAGCCCGGCAAATCGAACGCCCGGAACAATCCGGGCGTTTTTGTTTGGCGATCAGGAAACTGCGAAAATCGCCTCGACCTCGACACAGGCATTGAGCGGAAGGGCCGCCACCCCGACCGCTGCGCGGGCATGGGCGCCCTTTTCGCCCAGGGCCTCGCCGATGAGGTCTGAGGCGCCGTTGATCACCGCCGGGTGGCCGGTGAAATCCGGGGTCGATGCAACAAAGCCACCAAGGCGAACACAGCGCGCAATGCGATCGAGATCGCCGTCGCAGGCAGCCTTTGCCTGAGCCAGCAGGTTGATCGCGCATTGCCGGGCTGCAGCAGCACCTTCCTCCGGGCTGACATCGCGGCCAAGCAGGCCGGTCGCTGTCAGCTTGCCGTCGGCGAAGGGCAGTTGGCCGGAAACAAAAACCAGATCGCCCTGGCGCACGAAGCCGACATAACTTGCCACCGGCCTGGGCGGCTCGGTAAGGACAATGCCCATTTCCGCCAGGCGTGCCTCGATTGCTCCGGCCATTCGGTTTCTCCCTTTTCAATGCTGTTTGCGGATTTTACCCATGCACCGGGGCGGCAATCCCTGACAAGCAAAAACATGCAGCCTGCTTCCATGCCGTCTTTCGTGGTCGGCAGTTCGGGATCGCAGGCTGTTAACCGAGGCCGTTACCGGCAGTCATTGCCGGCGGCCGTTGCCGCGGTCTGGCCCTAGCATCGGCCCCTGTGTGGCGCTTCGTTCCGGGCGGCCTTGTTCGGTAAATCGTAAATGCCGTCCGGTGCGGGCTTGCATTGCCCCTTTCAGCCGGTAGGAATGCAGTATCTCACGCGACAGGGTGCGTGACAGGGGAGGGAACCCAAAAATGGCAGTGCCCGCCACCGCGGCTGAGACTTCCCCGCATGTTTCGGATGAGGTTCGAAAGACCACCTGTTACATGTGCGCGTGCCGCTGCGGCATCAATGTGCATCTGCGTGCCGGCGCCGATGGCCAGCCGAAGATCCGCTATATCGAGGGCAATCGCGATCACCCGATCAACAAGGGCGTGCTGTGCGCCAAGGGCTCGGCGGGGATCATGCAGCACTATTCGCCGGCGCGGCTGAAGAAGCCGCTGAAACGGGTGGGCGAGCGCGGCGAAGGCAGGTTCGAGGAAATCGAGTGGGAAGAGGCGCTTTCCATCGCCACGCAATGGTTGTCGGACATTCGCAATACCGATCCCCGCAAGCTTGCTTTCTTCACCGGCCGCGACCAGAGCCAGTCGCTGACCGGCTGGTGGGCCATGCAATACGGCACGCCGAACTTCGCCGCGCACGGCGGCTTCTGCTCGGTCAACATGGCTGCCGCCGGCCTCTACACGATCGGCGGCTCCTTCTGGGAATTCGGCGAACCCGACTGGGATCGCTCGAAATACATCATGATCTTCGGCGTCGCCGAGGATCACGATTCCAACCCGATCAAGACCGGCCTCGGCAAGATGAAGGGCCGCGGCGCCAAGGTCGTCTCGGTAAATCCCGTGCGCACCGGCTATTCGGCCGTCGCCGACGAATGGATTGGCATCCGCCCCGGCACCGACGGCCTGTTCGTGCTCGCGCTGATCCACGAATTGCTGAACGCCGACAAGATCGATCTCGACTATCTCGTGCGCTACACCAATGCGCCCTGGCTGGTCATCCAGGCGCCGGGCGCGGCCGACAACGGCCTGTTCGCGCGCGACGCCAACGGCGATCCGCTCTGCTTCGACCAGACGACCAAGACGCTGGCGAGCGCCAAGCGCGCTGACATCGCGCCGTCCATCGTCGGCGAAGTCACGCTCGCCGACGGCCGCAAGGCGGTTCCGGCTTTCCAGCTCATCGCCGAGCGCTACATGGACGGTCGCTACAGCCCGGACGCGATCGCCGCGCAATGCGGGATCGACGCCGACCAGATCCGCCGCATCGCGGCCGAGCTGGCGGACGTCGCTTTCAACCAGTCGATCACGCTCGATGTCGAATGGACGGACTGGGCCGGCCGCAAGCACGACAAGTTCATCGGTCGCCCCGTGGCGATGCACGCGATGCGCGGCATCTCCGCTCATTCCAACGGCTTCCACACATGCCGCGCGATCCACTTCCTGCAAGTGCTGCTCGGCTCCGTCGAATGCCCCGGCGGCTTCCGCTTCAAGCCGCCCTTCCCGAAACCCATTCCGCCGGCGCCGAAGCCCTCGGGCAAGGGCTATGCGCCGATGAAGCCCTTGGGCGGCATGCCGCTCGGCTTCACCACCGGACCGGAAGACCTGCAGCTCGAGGCCGACGGCACGCCGGTGCGCATCGACAAGGCCTACAGCTGGGAGGCGCCGGTCGCCTCGCACGGCCTGATGCACATGGTGATCACCAATGCGTGGAAGGGCGATCCCTACCCGATCGACACGCTGTTCATGTACATGGCCAACATGTCGTGGAACTCGACCATGAACACCAAGGGTGTCATGGAAATGCTCACCGACAAGGATCCCGCGACCGGCGAGTACAAGATCCCGCGCATCATCTATTCCGACGCCTATGCCTCCGAAATGGTGTCCTACGCCGATCTCGTCCTGCCCGACACGACCTATCTCGAGCGCTGGGACTGCATCTCGCTGCTCGATCGCCCGATCTGCGAGGCCGACGGTCCGGCCGACGCCATTCGCCAGCCGGTCGTCCAGCCCGATCGCGACGTGCGCGCCTTCCAGACCGTGCTGCTCGATCTCGGCGCGCGCATCGGCCTGTCCGGCATGGTCAACGAGGACGGCTCGCCGAAATATCCCGGCGGCTATCCTGACTACATGGTCAATCACGAGCGCGTGGACGGCATCGGGCCGCTCGCGGGCTGGCGCGGCCCGAAGGGCGACCAGCACGGCCGCGGCGGCGTCAATCCCAACCAGCTGCAGGCCTATATCGACCACCAGTGCTTCTGGCATCACGAACTCGCGCCAGACCAGAAGTTCTTCAAGTTCGCCAACAAGTCCTATCTCGAATACGCCGCGGACGCGGGCTTCATCGGATCCTCCGACCAGATCGTGCTGCAGCTCTATTCCGAGCCGCTTCAGAAGTTTCGGTTGGCGGCCGAAGGCCATGGCCCAATCCAGCCGCCCGACGAAATGCGCGAGCGGCTGAAGGCGACGATGGACCCGCTGCCGATCTGGTACGAGCCGTTCGAGGAGGCCATGATCGACCGTGAGGCCTATCCGCTGCATGCGCTCACCCAGCGCCCCATGATCATGTACCACTCCTGGGGATCGCAGAACGCCTGGCTGCGCCAGATCCTCGGGCGCAACAAGCTCTACGTCTCGACCGTGAAGGCGAAGGAGCTCGGGCTCGCGGACGGCGACTGGGTGCGCGTGACGAGCCACAACGGCTCGATCAAGGTGCAGATCAAGACCATGGAGGGTGTGAACCCCGAAACGGTCTGGACCTGGAACGCGATCGGCAAGCGCGCGGGCTCGTGGACGCTCGCGCCCGATGCG
>JAMLIH010000053.1 GCA_023954255.1 Phyllobacteriaceae bacterium
AGCCCGACATCGCATTGATGGTGACGGGATAGTCCGCCGGCAGCAGGCCGGACAGGACCAGCGGGCGCAGCAGGGCAATCGCGCCGGTGGAATAACAGCCCGGATTGGAGACGAACCGCGCTGCGGCGATCCTTTCCCGGTTGCCCGGCTCCAGTTCCGCAAAGCCGTAAACCCAGTCCGGTGCCGAGCGGAAGGCGGTCGAGGCGTCGATCACCCGCGTCGTTTCATTGCCGGCTGAGGCCAGCATGCCGACGGCCTCGCGGCTCGCATCGTCCGGCAGGCAGAGTATGACGACATCCGCCGCATTGAGCAGGCTTGCGCGGAAATCGGCATTGCGCCGCTCCTCGTGCGGGATCGACAGAACCTCCAGATCATCGCGCGCGGCAAGGCGTTCGCGGATCTGCAGACCCGTCGTGCCGTGTTCGCCGTCGATGAAAATCCGTGGCTTTGCCATGCTGGTGGTTCCGGAAAAACGATTCCCATTCAACGCGTTGCGCTGAAAAACGGAATCTGAATCGATACTTTAAGACAGGCTGGCGGCCTACTCGTCCGCCAGCTTCTCCGCGCGCAGGCCGAGCATATACATGGCGATGGTGGAGGCTGCAATCGCCGTCATGTCGGCATGGTCGTAGGCGGGGGCCACTTCGACCACATCGCTGCCCTTGATGTCGAGGCTGCCGAGCTTGCGCAATACGGCAAGCATCTTGGCAGAGGACGGCCCGCCGGCGACTGGCGTTCCGGTGCCCGGGACAAAGGCGACGTCGAGGCAGTCGATGTCGAAGGTGACGTAACACGGCATGGTGCCGACACGCCGCAGGATGGCGCCGGCAATCTCTTCCGACGACATTTCGTCGATGTCGTCGCCATAAAGGATTTCGATGCCGAAGTCCTCCGGCGCGTGAGTCCGGATGCCGATCTGGATCGAACGTTCAGGGTCGATAATGCCCTCGCGCACCGCCCGGGTAACGAAGTTGCCGTGGCTGATTTCCTCGCCATCGTCCGCCCAGGTATCCTGATGGGCATCGAATTGCACCAGCGCCAGCGGTCCGTGCCGGTCGGCATGGGCCTTCAGAAGCGGCCAGGTGACGAAATGATCGCCTCCCAGCGACAGGAGATAGCAGCCCTGGTCGAGAATGCTTGCGGCCTCGCTTTCGATGCGTTCGGGATTTTCCCAGACGCGCGAATAGGAGAGCTGGCAGTCGCCATAATCGACCACCGCCATCTGTCGGAACAGGTCGGCGTTGAAGGGATATTGCGGATCGTTGTCGAAGATCGCCGAGGCGCGCCGGATCGCTGCCGGGCCGAAGCGCGCACCGGAGCGGTTGGTTACCGACGTGTCGAGCGGAATGCCCCACACGGCCACGTCGGCACCGCTGACATCCTTGGTGTATTTGCGCCGCATGAACGACATGACGCCGGAAAATGTGTTGTCGCCGGCGGGCGCGTTGAGGTCGGTGGTGGTGATCGCATGATCTGCGGTGGACTTCGTGGCCATGCTTCAAATCCTGAATGTCGGTACTGCCTAGCGGTAGCACTTCGGTTTTTCGCTGCCAACCACCGCGTTAGGGCGCGTCGCCGACAGCAATCTGGCGGGCTTCCGCCATCAGCCAGTCGCGAAACCGCGCGGCCCCCTTTCTCAGCGGGCGCGTCTGGCCGGCAAAAAGATAGTAATGCTGGTTACCCTGTACGGTTGCCAGTTGCTTGATGCGCGCAAGCCCGAATTTTTCAAGCATGAAGTCTGTCGCCGGCGCGCGTGCCAGCGCCAACCCGTCGCCGCTGGCTGAAAGCGAAAGGGCGAGCGGTGTATTGTCGACCATTCGCAACCGGCACAGGCCTATGTCGGCGCCCTGCGATGCTGACAGCAACTGATGCCAGCCGCTGCGATGAGTCGCGACCTCGTTGAGCGTATGGCGGTTGACGGCATCGGCAGAACCGATTGCCTCTGCAGTTTGCGGCAGGGCAACCGCATAGAGCGTTTCGCCGAACAACCTTTCGGCTGTTTCGGGGAAGTCCGTTGCCGAGCCGAAGGCGATCTGCAGGTCTGCATCCCGCCCCGGCAGGATGGTTCTGAAGTCGCTGACCAGATTGGCGGTGTTCATGTTGATCCTGATACCGGGATGGGCGGCTTCGAAAGCCGCAAGCCGCGGCGCCAGCCATCCGATTGCCAGGATGCTGACAACCTGTATCGTGACCTGTTCCTCCTCCCGGGTGCCGAACAGGGCGGCAGCAGTGGTTTCCACCGAATACAGTGACTGCTGCACGGCAGGCAGGAAACTGCGCCCGACTTCGGTCAGAACCACCCGCTTTGCCTCGCGCGTGAACAGTTCGCGACCCAGATGGCTTTCAAGGGCCTTGATCTGCTGGCTGACGGCTGCAGCGCTCATGTTGAGCCGCTCCGCCGCCCGCGCAAAACTTTCCGTCTGGGCCGCCGCCTCGAAAACACGCAGCCAGTTGAGGGAAGGAATACGGCTTGCGGGCATCTTCGGTCTCCGGAGTGAGGGATACCAGCATAAGTTCAACTTATGCTCATACGCAACAAACAACGTTTGTCTGTGGCCGGTTTTGGCGGTCAGATCGCCGGAGATCGTTTTGTTGGGAGGAAGGCCGTGATAGCACAGGCTTCGCCGATGGCGGAACAAGCGACCGAGAAGGGACTGGGCGGCGGGCTGACGCCACAGCAACTCGTCTTCTACCGCGAAAACGGCTTCCTGAGCCCGATCCCTGCTTTCACCTCGCAGAAGGCTCGCGCCCTGCGCGCTTCCGTCGAAGCGCTGGAGCGGGAGTATCGATCTGCCCCCGGTGGGCGCGATCTCAACCAGTATTTCCGGGTCAACGGCCATGTGGTGCTGCCGCTGCTGGCGGAGATGGCGCGAACTCCGGCCATTCTCGATGCGGTTGCCACCATTCTCGGCGATGACCTGATGGTCTGGTCGGTGGAATTGTTCATCAAGGAGGCTGGAACGGCCAAGATTGTCTCCTGGCACCAGGATCTCACCTATTGGGGCATGGGTGAGACCGATGAGGAACTGACGGCCTGGATCGCGCTCAGCGATGTTTCAAGGGAGGCGGGCTGCATGCGCTTCATCCCGGGCAGCTACAAGAATGCAATCGTCGCCCATCAGGATACGTTCGATGCCGACAACCTGCTTTCCCGCGGTCAGGAGATTGCCGGCATAGATGAAGGCCAGGCGGTGTTCGGCGCGCTGAAGCCCGGCGAGATGTCGTTTCACCATGGCCGCACCTTTCATGCTTCCGGTCCCAACCGCTCCGCCGACCGGCGCATCGGCGTCGCGATCCGATATGTCACCCCGCACGTCAAGCCGGTGGACGGCCCCGCCGACTACGCCATGCTGGTGCGCGGCCAAGACCACAATTCCGCCTGGATCAACATTGCGTCGCCAACACGGCCTTTCGAGCCGCACAGTTTGAAGCTGTATGAGGAAATCCTGGCAGCCCAGGCCGCGGTTCTTGCCGGCGGTGCAGAGGGTGCCGTATCCTTGTACGAGACCAAAACCGGCGAGGCAGGCAGCCGAACCACTGAAGGAAGTATCTGATGAGCGAGGATCGCACCGTATCGTTTACCGCCATGAAGGACGGCACCAGGGAGGACTACGAACTCCTCGCAGAACTGGAAAAGCCGCACCTCGCCATGACGGCCGACCGGCTGTTGCGGGAACTGCGCTCGCAGGAGGACGAGACGCTGGCGGGCTACAAGATCACGCGCCTGCAGCACGCGCTGCAATCGGCGACCCGCGCCGAGGCCGATGGCGCCGATATCGACTGGGTGGTGGCTGCCCTTTTGCACGACATCGGCGACGGCCTCGCTCCCCAGAACCATGACCGTTTTGCCGCCGAAATCCTGCGCCCCTTCGTGCGTGACGAGGTTGCCTGGGTGGTCGAGCATCACGGTATCTTCCAGTCCTATTTCTACGGCCATCACTATGGCTGGGACCGCAATGCCCGCGACCGCTACAAGGAGCATCCTTACTTCGCCACCTGCGCCGGTTTCTGCGAGCGCTGGGACCAGTCGAGCTTCGATCCCGATTACCCGATGAAACCGCTCGAACATTTCGAGGATCGGGTACGCGAGGTTTTCTCGCGCAAGGCCTATGACCCGGCCGTTCTTTGCGAAGGCGAGGTGAGGGGGCTGTCGCAGGAAGCCGCCTAATTTTGCTTTTCTGACGGCTGCAAGATGATAGGCTGCCGCCATCATGACCGGCAACGACCAGCGCGCAACAGATCTGGCGCGGGACGATATGCGTCCCGGCGAGAAGACCGTCGAACTGCCTATGCGGCAGGACGCTCACCTGCTTTTCATCGGCAGGATATCGACGCCATGGAAATCGCGAGACGAATGCCCGCGTCAGGGAAAGCACGACGGTCCGCTATGCACCATCGAGGTGTTCGAGCCCTGGCAGGATGCCCTGCGGGGGCTGGAACATTTTCAGCAGGTCGAGGTGCTTTACTGGCTCGACCGTTCGCGGCGCGATCTGGTGCTGCAGAACCCTGCGCGCGACGGCACCCTGCGGGGAACCTTCGCCCTGCGCTCGCCGGCCCGGCCCAATCCGATCGGCACTTCCATGGCAAAACTCGTCGAGATCGGCGAGGGCCGTCTTGTCGTGCAGGGGCTCGATTGCGTCGACGGCACACCGCTGATCGACCTCAAACCCAATCGCTGCGAGTTCACGCCGCTGGCAGTAATGAAACCCGGCAAAGGCAAGGCGGAGTAGGCGATGCGCACCCTGCTATTGGCCTTGTTCGCCGTGGTTTTGTACTGGTCCGGGGCGGTTGGGGCTGAAGCCCGAACGGTAACCGACAGTGCCGGCAGGGTGGTCGAGATACCCGATACCGTCACCAGGGTCTTCGCCGCCGGGCCGCCGGCTTCCGTCATCGTCTATGCGGTCCGCCCGCAAGTGCTGACCGGCTGGCCGCGGGCGCTGCGGGCAGAGGAGATCGACTATGTAGCAGAGCCTTATCGCGATCTGCCGGAAACCGGCCGGCTGACCGGGCGTGGCGGCGAAGCCAATCTCGAACGCGTGCTGGAAATAAGGCCGGACGTCATCATCGATTTCGGCTCCGTGCGCGACACCTATATCGACCTCGCCGACCGCGTTCAGCAGCAGACCGGCATCCCCTATCTGCTGATCGACGGCCGCTTCGAGAATACCGCTGCCGCGCTGCGTCTGCTGGGTGAAGTGCTGGGCGCGGAGGAACGCGCCGAGGAGCTTGCCCGCGATGTCGAGGATACCTTTGCACGGCTCGATTCCCTGCTTGCGCAAGTGCCGGACGGGGAGCGCCCCCGTGTCTATCTGGCGCGCGGGCCGGACGGGCTTGAAACCGGGCTCAAGGGATCAATCAACACCGAGATCATCGAGCGCGCCGGCGGTCGCAACGTGGCAGATGGCGGCGATGGCAGGCGCGGCCTTGTTCAGGCTTCCATCGAACAGGTGATCGTCGCCAATCCCGAAATCATCGTCACCTGGGACCGCAATTTCTTTGCCGGTGTCGACGAAAATCCGCTGTGGTCCTCCATCGAGGCGGTTCGCAAGGGAAGGGTGCATCTTTCGCCGACCGCGCCGTTCGGCTGGATCGACCGGCCGCCATCGGTCAACCGCGTCATGGGCCTGCGCTGGATGGCGGGGTTGTTGTATCCGGGCCGCTGGCAGGGCGATCTGCGCGAGGAAACGCGCACCTTCTACCGCCTGTGGTATCAGGTCGATCTGGGCGACGCGGAACTCGACCGATTGCTTGAATGGAGCAACGGCAAGCCGCCGCAGCAGGGCCAGTAATGCGCTCCGGCTTTTCCTTCAAAGTGCTGTTTCTGTGTATTCTGCTCGTGCTCCTTTGCGTGCTGGCGTTGGCGATCGGCCCGCTGCGTCTTTCCGCGGGCGAAATTCTTGCCACCCTGAGGGGAGACGGCAGCGATCAGGCGGCAACCGTTGTCTGGCAGATCCGGCTGCCGAGAATTGCCGCCGCCCTGATGGCGGGCGCCGCGCTCGCTGCTGCCGGTGCAGCCTATCAGGCCCTGTTCCGCAACCCGCTGGTTTCGCCGGATATTCTTGGCGTGTCGGCTGGTGCCGGGCTTGGGGCTGTATTGGGAATCTTCCTCTCCCTTCCGGTCTTCGGTATTCAACTGCTTGCCTTTGCCGGCGGCATGGCGGCCGTTGCCCTGGTCTGGCTGGTGGCATCGGCTGTCAGGAACGCCGATCACACGCTGGTTCTGGTGCTGACCGGCGTCGTTGTCGGCGCGCTGGCAGGCGCCATGACCTCGCTGCTGAAAGTGCTGGCCGATCCCTATGACCAGTTGCCCGCCATCACCTTCTGGCTGCTGGGTTCGCTTGCCTCCGTCACGCCGGAAGACATCTGGCCGGTGCTGCCCGCCGTGCTGATCGGCCTTGTGCCCCTGGTGCTGCTCGGCTGGCGTATCAATGTCCTGTCCATGGGCGACGATGAGGCCCGCGCACTGGGCGTGGAAACCGGCAGGCTGCGGCTGGCGGTTATTGCCTCGGCGACCCTTGCAACAGCAGCGGTAACGGCCCTTGCCGGTGTGCTTGGCTGGGTCGGGCTGGTGATCCCGCACATTGCCCGCATGCTGGTGGGGCCGGACTTCACCCGCCTCCTGCCGGTGTCGCTGCTGCTCGGTGCGGGCTATCTGCTGGCCGTCGATACGCTGGCGCGAACCATCTCCGGCACCGAAGTGCCGCTCGGCATTCTCACCGCCATGGTCGGCGCGCCCTTCTTCATCTGGCTGCTGGCGCGGGGAAGGCGGGTATGGACATGAGGCTGGAAGCCGAAAGCCTCGCCACGGGCTATGGCCGCCTGCAAGTCGGCTCCGGGATTTCCCTGGGCGTCGGGCAGGGGGAAATCCTCTGCCTGCTCGGCCCCAATGGTTGCGGCAAGACCACGCTGTTTCGAACCCTGCTGGGTCTGCTGCCGGCACTTTCCGGCAAGGTACGGCTTGACGGCGATGACCTGACATCCCTGTCGCGCAATACCATTGCCCGACGTATCGCCTATGTGCCCCAGGCGCATATGACGGCCTTTCCCTTCATGGTTTCAGACATCGTGCTGATGGGCAGAACCGCAGCAACCGGCCTGTTTTCGCGCCCCGGCAGCAAGGACCGTGAGATGGCCATGGTGGCGCTCGAACGCCTCGGAATTGCGGATCTGGCTGGGCGCGATTACACCACCCTGTCGGGCGGTCAGCGCCAGTTGGTGCTGATTGCCCGCGCGCTGGCACAGCAGGCCGGTATCATCGTCATGGATGAGCCCACAGCCAGCCTTGATTTCGCCAACCAGTCGATGGTGCTGGCCGAAATCGCCAAGCTTGCCCGCCAGCAGGGAAAACATGCCAGCGGCATACTGCTCTCAACCCACGACCCCGATCAGGCCTTTCTGCTCGACGCCAATGTGGCGCTGATGGCCGGTGGCGGCATTGCGGCCGGGGGCAGGGCAGCAGAAATCCTGACCGGGGAAGCCCTGTCACGGGTCTACGGCATTCCCATTATCGTGGAGAAAACTCCTTCCGGCCGTTCCGTGTGTTCGACCGGACTTGCCGGCTGACCGGGGAGCGCAAAAAAAGCCGCCGGACTGATGAGCCCGGCGGCCTTGCTTTCACCCCGAAGGGTTACTTGAACTTCTTGATCTCGCCGGATTTCAGCCGCGAAACGTAGCTGTTGAGCTCACGCTTCACGATCGGCATCAGCAGGTAGAGGCCGATGATGTTGACCACTGCCATGGCGAAGATCGCTGCATCGGAGAAGTCGATGACGGGACCCAGATTGGCCGCCGCGCCGATGACGACGAAGATGCAGAAGATCACCTTGAAGGCGAGTTCCTTCGACTTGCCCTCACCGAACAGGTAGGTCCATGCCTTCAGGCCGTAATAGGACCAGGAGATCATGGTCGAGAAGGCAAACAGGATCACCGCAAGCGCCAGCACATAGGGGAACCAGCTGAAGGCGGAAGCAAACGCTGCCGAGGTCAGGCTGACGCCCGAATTGCCGTCGATCGTCGCGATTGCCGTGCCGGCTTCGTTCAGCATGTAGTTTCCGGTCGCCGGATCGACGATCATCTGCTGGGTGATGATGATCACCAGTGCCGTCATTGTACAGATGACAACGGTGTCGATGAACGGCTCGAGCAGCGAAACGAAACCTTCGGTGATCGGCTCCTTGGTGCGCACTGCCGAGTGGGCGATGGCTGCCGATCCGACGCCTGCCTCGTTCGAGAATGCCGCACGTTTGAAGCCCTGGATCAGCGCGCCCACCATGCCGCCGGCAACGCCCAGCCCGGTGAAGGCACCGGCGAAGATCTGGCCGAAGGCCCAGCCGATCTTGTCGGCGTTCATCAGGATGATGACCAGTGCCGCGGACACATACATGATGCCCATGAAAGGAACGACCTTCTCCGTCACACGGGCAATCGATTTCAGCCCGCCGACGATGACGGCAAACACCACGGCCGCAAACAGCACGCCGGTAATCCAGCCCGGATACTGGCCAACAATGCCGGCGATCTGCTGGTGCGCCTGGTTGGCCTGGAACATGTTTCCGCCGCCGAGTGCGCCGAGAATACAGAAGATCGAGAACAGGATCGCAAGCGCCTTGCCGCCCGGCAGTCCGCGCTCTGCAAAGCCCTTGGTCAGATAGTACATCGGACCGCCGGAAACCGTGCCGTCATCGTATTCGTTGCGGTATTTGACGCCGAGCGTACACTCGGTGAACTTCGACGCCATGCCCATCAGACCGGCAAGGATCATCCAGAAGGTCGCGCCCGGTCCGCCAATGCCGACGGCAACCGCAACACCGGCGATGTTGCCGAGGCCGACGGTGCCCGAAAGGGCGGTGGCAAGCGCCTGGAAGTGGCTTACCTCGCCGGCATCATTCGGGTCGGAATAATCGCCGCGCACCAGTTCGATCGAATGCTTGAAGGCACGGAACTGGACGAACGCGAAATAGAGCGTGAAGACCGTGGCAGCCACCACGAGCCATGCCACGATCCAGGGAAAGCTTGTGCCCGGAAACGGACTGAAGATGAAATTGACGAACCAGCCGGTCGCGCCGGAAAACAGTTGGTTGACGGTCTCGTCGATGGACTGTGCCGCAGCAGGTATCGCAGATGCGGCAAGCCCGCCCGCGGCGGCTGCCACGGCGGAAAGCAAGGGTTTCATGATAATGCCTTTCGAAGAATTACGGGACGATGGTGCAGGGCACGGTAGCTATCTGCGCCAGGCTGCCGGCAACCGAGCCGAATACCCGGGCTGAAAGCCCGTTCTGCCCGGTGCGGCCGATGAACATCTGTTCGGCACCGCTTTCCTTTGCGATCAGGACCAGTGTGTCGGCGACATGCCCGTACTTGATGACGGTTTCGACCTTGACGCCGGAACCGGCGAGGCTTTCACGAACCGGACCCATGACGGCCTCTTCTGCCCGTGCAAGTTCTTCCTCCCGCCGCTTATGACGCTCGGCGAGTTCTTCTGGCGTAAGGAATGAATAGGGCGACCATTCCAGCACATGGGCAACGACGAGCCCGGCGCCGGAGGCCTTTGCCTGGGAAGCGGCGAAATCCACCGCCCGCCTGGATTCCTCACTGCCGTCGTAGCCAACGACAAACTTCTTGGACATATGTCCCTCCTCTCATGGTTATGCGTCTTCCTGACGCACCCTCATCATAGGCCGGTCCGCGCTGTAATAATTCCTTAACTTTCGTCAAATTAGGAAATAATACGAAAGATACGATAGAATACCCCGTCAAAACAGGAAAAATTACGATGGATGCGCTGGATCATAGAATTCTTTCCATTCTTCAGAAGGACGGGCAAATCTCCATGTCGGCCCTCTCGGAGCAGGTTGGACTTTCGCTTTCCGCCTGTCACCGGCGCGTCAAGCTGCTGGAGGCCAAAGGCATCATCACCGGCTATGCGGCGCGCCTCAGCCGCAAGGCCCTGGGCTTCGAGGTGCAGGTGTTCATGGAGGTGAAGCTGGTTTCCCAGCGCAGGGAGGATACGGCAGCCTTCGAGGAGGCGATTTCCACCATGCCGGAGATACTGGAGTGCCACATGATCTCCGGCGAATTCGATTATCTGGTGCGCGTGGCGGCCCGCAGCCCCACCGACTATGAGCGCCTGTACCGCGAGCGCCTGTCCTCTATCCCGTCGGTCTCCCAGATGAAGACCCTGCTCAGCCTGTCGACGATCAAGGAGTTTCGCGGTTTCCATCTGGGATGAGAGCAGCCTGCGGCGGCGCAAACAAAAAGGCCGGCCGCGGACATCCGCAACCGGCCCTGTTCTGCGGTCTGAATGACCGTTAGCTCACCACCAGCACGGTCTGGCCGGTCGTCTGGCGTTTTTCCAGCGCATCATGGGCAGCCTTCACCTTGTCCAGTTCGAAGGTCTGGTTGACCTGGATCTTGACCTCGCCATCCTTGATTGCCTTGAACAGCGCCTTGGAGCGCCGTTCCAGTTCCTTGCGCTCGGAAATGAAGGCAAAAAGCGTCGGCCGTGTCGCGTAAAGCGAACCGTAGGCGGAAAGATCGCCGAGCTTGAAGTCCTCGATCGGGCCCGAGGACTGGCCGAAGCAGACGAAGGTGCCGAACTTGGCAAGGCATTTGAGCGAACCCGGATAGGTCGCCTTGCCGACGGAATCGTAGACCGCCTGCACACCGGCGCCCTTGGTGATCTTGCGCACCTCGTCGACGAAGTCCTGCTTGGTGTAGTCGATGCACTTGGCATAGCCGTTCTTGCGGGCAAGCGCGCATTTCTCCTTGCTGCCGGCCGTTCCGATTGCCGTGACGCCTTTCGCCTTCAGCCATTGACCGGCAATCAGCCCGACGCCGCCGGCAGCGGCATGAAACAGCACCGTGTCGCCCGGCTTGACCTTGTAGGAGTCGTGGATGAGGTAATGTGCCGTCAGGCCCTTGAGCATGGCCGCAGCCGCCACCTCGTCCTTGACGCCTGAGGGGATTTTCACCAGCTTGTCGGCGTCGATCACCCTGTGCGTGGCATAGGCGCCGCCCGGTGCGGTATAGGCGACCTTGTCGCCGGGTCTCAACCCCGTCACGCCTGCGCCGACACCCTGCACGACGCCCGCGCCTTCCGAACCCAGGATCGCCGGAAACTCCCCGCCCGGCGGCGGATAAAGCCCGGTGCGGTGGTAGACATCGATGTAGTTGATGCCGATGGCAGTCTGGCGGATCAGCACTTCGCCCTTTTTCGGCTTTGGAAGCTCGATCGATTGTTTCTTGAAGACACTCGATCCCCCCGCCTTCTCGGCGACCATTGCGTAAGCCATACCTTTTCCTTTCAGACTGTAAACTCGGGATCTACCGGCACCTGCATGGCATTGACCATGTGGTTGGTCTTGCCGGCGAGCCCAATGACACGAAGCAATTCACTGTATTGTTCTCCGCTCATGCCCTTGGCACGGGCAGAAGCGGTATGGGAGTGGATGCAGTAGCTGCAGCCATTGGCTGAAGACACCGCGATATAGATCATTTCCTTGATCATCGGATCGATCGTTCCCGGTCCCATCACCTGTTTGATTTCTTCCCAGGTAGCCTTCAGCGCCACGGGATCGTTGGCCAGCGCGCGCCAGAAATTGTTGACGAAATCCGTACCGCGCACCTTGCGGATATCGTCGAAAACCGCCTTCACCTCAGCCGATGCTTCCGCATCCTGGATCAGCCTTGTCGTCGCCATGTTGTTACCCCGCCGGCGGAATGCCGCTCACCGTCTAACCTAGCAAATTATCCGTCGTCGGCAAACGCCGCAGGGCAATGCGCCGCAACAGGCGTCGGGACAAGCTTGACCAAGGCCGAAATTGGGTTTTCCATGAAGCATCCGGGCTGGATGGCGGTCCGGCAACGCGCTAACCGGGGCGGCACAACAAAAGGGAGAAGGGCCATGTGCAACGCATGCATCATCGACGGGATCAAGGATCACATGCTGTCTCGGCGCAGCTTCCTCAAGGGCGCGACGACGGCAACCGCGGCGGCAGGCGCTGCCGCATCGGGCTTTGCCGCGACCGCGCTTCCGGCAACTGCCGCTTCGCACGGGTCGGTCTCCGACATGACCCACGAACTGCATGAGGATTTCCCGACCTTCTTCGGCGAGCAGCAGTTCTTCCGCGACCAGAAATTCAACTATGCCGAACACAAGTTCAACCTGTTCGAACTGCGGGTCAACGAACATACCGGCACCCATGTAGACGCTCCGCTGCATTTTTCCGAAAACGGCAATGCAGTATCTGAAATTCCGGTTGGCGATCTGGTGGTGCCGCTATGCGTGATCGATATCCGTGCCAAGACGGTGGAGAACCCCGATGCCCAGGTGACGCCTGATGACATCACCGCCTGGACCGATCGCAACGGCCCCATTCCGGACAAGGCCTGTGTGGCGATGAATTCGGGCTGGGGCGCCTATGTCAACGATCCCAAGTTCCGCAATGTGGGCGATGACGAGAAGATGCACTTTCCCGGCTTCCACATCGAGGCAACGCAGAAACTGCTGGAGGAGACCAGTGCCGCCGGCATGGCAGTCGACACGCTTTCGCTCGACTATGGCATTTCCGGCGATTTCGCCACCCACTATGCCTGGCTGCCGGCCGGCCGCTGGGGTCTTGAATGCCTTGCAAACCTCGACAACGTTCCGGCCACGGGCGCTACCCTGATCGTCGGTGCCCCCAAGCATCGCGGCGGCACTGGTGGTCCCGCGCGCGTCTTTGCCATGGTTTGAGGCGCGATGACGGCATGCGCGAAAGGGCAGGCGGCCTGTGCCTGCCCTTTGTTCTTGAGTTTGCCGGTTGATTGAAGGGCTGGATGCTTGACCCGGCAGGGGGGCTATGGTCCTGTTCGGGCCTGCCCGGCGCGCCGGGTGGAACCCGCATTGATTGAATGGAGTAAATACCATGGCAATGGCGAAGAACCGCCAGATCTGGACCTGGTTCGAGGGCAGGTGGCAGGAAGGCAATGTGCCGATCATGGGCTCTGCCGATCACGGTACCTGGCTTGGCACCATGGTGTTTGACGGCGCGCGCTGGTTTGACGGCGTGACGCCCGATCTCGACCGCCATTGCGCCCGGGTAAACCACTCCGCTGCCGCCCTTGGCCTCAAGCCGCCCATGGCAACGGGCGAGATCGTCGAACTGGCCTCGGAGGGCTGCAAGAAGTTCTCCGGCCGCACCGCGCTCTACATCCGCCCCATGGCCTGGTCGACCGAGGCGGGCCCGATGACGGTCGATGCCGATCCCGACTCGACCCGCTTTGCGCTCTGTATCGAGGAAGCCTCCCTTGCCCCGCCCGACGCCTCGACAACGCTGACCACGACCCGCTTCATCCGCCCGACGCTTGCTTCTGCAACGGTCAATGCCAAGGCGTCCTGTCTTTATCCCAACAATGCACGCATGCTGAAAGAGGCCCAGGAGAAGGGCTTCTCCAACGCGATCTGCTGCGACGCGCTGGGCAATGTGGCTGAAACGGCTACCGCCAATATCTGGATGGTCAAGAACGGCGAATACTTCACGCCGATCCCCAATGGCACGTTCTTGAACGGCATCACCCGCCAGCGGCTGATCAAGCTGTTGCGCGACAAGGGCGAGAAGGTCTGGGAAACGACGCTGACGCCGGACGATTTCCGTGCCGCCGATGAAATCTTCCTGTCGGGCAACTACAACAAGGTCACGCCGGCGACAAGGTTCGAGGAACGCGACTACGAACACGGGCCAAAGACGAAACTTGCCCGCGAACTCTACTGGGAATGGTCTGGCGCCTGACAGGGCAGGCGGTTTTGCAGTGCCTCGTCATTGGCTCAGATGCAGGCTGCCCTTGATCAGCGCGGCAACGGTTGTGAAGGCTTGCGCCAGTTGCTCGTTGGATTCTGCCTCGAAGAAATAACCCGGATTGGAAGCGCAGTCGCGTAGCCGGTTCTTGGTCGGCACATCGTCCAGATCGAAAGCGACGGTGATGACGTAGACGTCCTTGTCCTTGATCGCCTGGCACAGGTTTTCGAGATTTTCCTCGCCATTTGCAACCGTATAGCTGTTGCCGGAACCCCAGGCCTTGGTCGTCTGTGCGCCATCGGTCAGCAGGACGATGAATTTCTTCGTGCCTGGCGTGTCATAGGCAACGCCCTGGCTGAAGGGCTCATTGGGCGAGATCAGGTGCCAGCCGAATTCGAGCCCCAGCGAAATATGGGTCATGCCGTCCGGCGACATGGAATCAAGCTGTGCCTTGACCGCTGCGTGATCGTTGTCAAGGGGACGGATGTTGAGATTGCGCGCGATATGACCATTGCAATGGCCGTTGTTGGCGCTGGCCATCCAGCCCCATTTCGAGGCGTTGCTGCCGACCGGTGTCATGTCCTTGATGTTGAAAGGCCATTTTCGGTCCTGGGTGCAGCCGGTCCAGGTGGAGCCTGCCGGTTGATCCTTGATGTACTGGCTTGGCATGGAGGTGCGCACAATGTTGGTAAACGGCGCGAGTGCAAAGCTGATGTCTTCCCGCTCGCCGTTTTCACCGAGAATGTCGACAAGATCCTTGGCCGCGTCACGCATGGCCTGCCACTTGCCGTTCCAGCTCATCGACCCGGAGTAATCGAGAACCATCGCCACTTCCGCTGCACTTTCAACCGCATATTTGACCTGTGCGGCAACCGATACGCCGATGGAGTTGATACCGATGATCCCGCCAAAGCTGGTCGGATAGTCGTAATTTGCCGTTCCGCTGATGGTTTCACCATCGACGGTGATCTGTGGTGTGACCTGAAGGCTGTGGCTTTCGACATTCGCCTCGAACACGTTTACTGCTTCCTCGATGCGTTCTTCCGGCGTCATGTTGGTTTCGGCGCCCGCGGCGATTACGGCGGCATCCATGGCATTTTGAAGGAAGGCACGGTTGCGTGTCATCGATGCGTAGTCGACGGCAATTCCCGCGGAGAGGATTACCGGAACCAGTGCAATAGCGAACAGAACGGCATACGAGCCGTTGGTGTCCCGCAGAAAGCGGGACGCGAGGGTTTTCCCGGGCATGGGGCATCTGCCTGTCTAATCGGTTTCGGCAAGCAGCTTTGAAAGGGGTTTTTCAGCCTGCCTGTTACCGGCCCATTGTCATGCAAAAAACAAAACAGGCGGCAAATTCGCCGCCTGTTGTTTGATTCAAGTTGTAGATATTTTCTGGCTGGGAGCCCGAGATTGTCAGCCGCGAATTTCGTCGGCCAGCTTGGCGATGGTCTTCTGGTAGACGCCTGCCTTGTTCCAGCGCTGGATGACGCCGTAATTCGCCGCTCCTTCATGATAGTCGCCGCCGCGCTGCCAGCCATTGCGGGCGAACCACTTGGCGGTCGAGCCGATCACATCGGCCGGTGAACTGAAGACGTTGACCCCGCCGCCGTCGAAGTCGGTTGCGCCGATCAGGAAGGAGGAGGGCAGGAACTGCGTCTGGCCGATTTCGCCTGCCCATGCACCCTGGGCTTTGGAAAGGTCGGCATAGCCCCGGTCGATCACCTCGAGCGCTGCACGGAACTCGCGGCTGAACAGGTCCGTGCGGCGGCAGTCATAGGAAAGCGTGGCGATCGACTGCAGGATCGGGAAACTCTTGCCCTTGTAGGTGCCGAAGGCTGATTCCAGCCCCCAGATGGCAGCGATGATTTCCGGCGGCACGCCGAACTGCTGCTCGGCCTTGTCGAAATATTTCTTGTACTGCTGGATGCGCTTGCGTGCACCGGAAGCAACGCCGGTCGCCCGCCGCTTGTAGAACTCGGGAAAGCTCAGTTTGAAGCTCTTCTGGTTGCGGTCGAGCTTGATGACGGCAGTCGAGTATTGCAGTCCGTCGATCTTGGCGAGGGTGGAAGCCTTGAACTGGCCGCTGTATTCCGCCTTGATCGCCTGTTTCCACTCGTTGAAGCGGCCGCCGTCATTGGAGCAGAAGGCAGCCTGCGCCTCGCCCGGTACAAGCGCCGGCAGGGCAAGCGCCGCCGCACCCAATGGCAGGGCAAGTGGCAGGGCGAGAAGCCAGTTGCGAACTGATTTTGCAGAATACATGTAAGTCTCCACCTGATGAAATCCCGTTGACGGCCTGTTCTAGCGGTAATTCTGGCCCCAATATGGCTGTAGCCCAATGCGACCAGAATCGCTTCGGTGCCGTACCCCGGCGGGAGTATGCCACAGCTTGCCCTTGGGGCAAGGGCGCTTGGCGGCAGATGCGCATGGGAGGCAAAAAGAAAACGGGGCCGCAAGGCCCCGTTTGAAAATTCGTTCGCAAGCGCGATTAGCGCCCAACGAACCAGAGAACCAGGCGCGATTAGCGCTTGGAGAACTGGCCCAGCAAGCGCGATTAGCGCTTGGAGAACTGGAAAGACCGGCGGGCTTTCGCCTTGCCGTATTTCTTGCGTTCCACCACGCGGCTGTCGCGGGTAAGGAACCCGCCCTTTTTCAGGATCGGGCGCAGCGTCGGCTCGTAATGGGTCAGCGCCTTGGAAATGCCGTGGCGTACCGCGCCTGCCTGACCGGACAGCCCGCCGCCGGTAACCGTGGCGATGATATCGTACTGGCCGTCGCGATTGGCGGCCTTGATCGGCTGGTGGATCAGCATCTGCAGCACGGGACGGCCGAAATAGGCGTTGTATTCCTTGCCGTTGATGGAGATCTTGCCGCTGCCGGGCGCCAGCCAGACGCGGGCAACCGCATCCTTGCGCTTGCCGGTTGCATAGGCGCGGCCATGGGCGTCGAGCTTCTGCTCGTAGACAGGGGCTGCCGGCTCTGCGCTTTCGGCAACGGCGCTGCCCAGTTCTTCCAGTGAGTTGAGCTCGGCCATTATGCTACCCTCTTGTTCTTCGAATTCATTGCAGCCACGTCGAGCACTTCCGGGCTCTGGGCTTCATGGGGATGGTCGGAACCGGCATAGACGCGCAGGTTGCGCAGCTGCTGGCGGGCGAGCGGGCCTTCCGGCAGCATGCGCTGCACGGCCTTCTGCACCACGCGCTCGGGGAAACGGCCTTCGATGATCTGGCGCGCAGTGCGCTCCTTGATGCCGCCGGGATGGCCGGTATGCCAGTAGTATTTCTTGTCGGTGTATTTGCGGCCGGTCAGCTTCACCTTGTCGGCATTGATGATGATGACATTGTCGCCATCGTCCACATGGGGGGTGAAGGTCGGCTTGTGCTTGCCGCGCAGACGGGAGGCGACGACGGCGGCGAGGCGGCCGAGCACCACGCCCTCAGCGTCGATCAGCACCCATTTCTTCTGCACTTCGGCAGGCTTCTGGCTGAACGTGTTCATGGATCAAACTCGCTTTGGTTTCTGCTTGCCGGCAATCGCCCGGTGCGGCCCGCAAAACAGGCTGGCCTGACCCAGGATATGCCGGAAAATCTCCGGGCCGGCTGCAGGGAATTATCGACATCCGCTACTACAGGCCCGTTTCGAGGCGGCTTATAGGCGAAGCCCGGCAACCCGTCAAGCCGTTTGTTTGCAGAGTGATTTTAAAACTTAAATGATTTCAATAAGTTATTTTTGTGGTATTATTTTACCTCACCAAGAATCTGGTTTTGCTCCGCTGCTGCCTCGTTCAGGACGCTTTCAGCCCACTGATTGAGGCTCTGTCCCTTCAGTTCTGCGGCGATGGCTGCCCGGCGATGAACTTCCGGGCTGATTCTGAACATCACCTTGCCGGAGTAGGGCTTTTGCGGCTTCTTTCCCACCTTGGCGCAGGTCTCAAGGTAATCATCGACCGCTTCATGGAAAGCCGCCTTCAATTCCTTGACGTTACTGGCATGAAAGCTGACACCATCGCGGATGCCGGCCAGTTTGCCGAAGAAGATTTCGTCTTCATCATCATACTGAATGCGGGCGTTGTAGCCCTTGTAGGTCATCACATCGGTCACGGTGTTACTCCAATTCGTATCAGAAATTCTCTTGCGGCTCTCACCTGATACCGTTTTGCTTCTTTCTCGGGGTGCGGACGGTGGAACGTCTCAATCTCGCCGTTCTTGTGGAACCGAACGCGGGAGCCGGAGCCTTCGACAATTTCGGCACCTGCCGCAGTCAGAAGCTTTTCTATATCGGACCAGTTAATGGTACCGGACACCGGATCGGAGAATACCGCAGCAAGAGTCTTTTTCTGCTTGCTATTCATGCTAGCAATTTAGAGCATGCTATCAAAATTCGCAAGCTAAGATCATGCACAAAAGTTGGGATGCCGCAGTGACGCGACTCGCAACGCTTCCCAATCGGAAAATCTCAGCCAATTTCCCGCAGGCTTTTCGATTGATCCGGGAATGTTAGACCCTCAGGGAAAGGACGGCCCATGGCAACTGCCGTCACGACTATCTGAAGGTGATCACCGCCGGCAAGCGCTCCGCCAATGCGGTGCCGGTCGAAGAAGCCTGCGATGTGAAAGCCGCGCTTGCGGCGATTGCCAGATTCAGGCCGGACCTGGCAGCCCGGTAACCGTCAGCCCCGGTTCGCCACCCACAGCACGAACGGGATCGTCACGATATACATGGTGATGCCGTAAACGCCCGAGGGCAGGGAATAGGCGGTCAGCTCCGTTGCCGCCGGCACGATCAGCGAGCCGACGGTAATACCCAGCGTCGCGTTCTGGATGCCGGTCTCGATCGATACCGTCTTCTGCTCTTCCCGGTCGAGGCCCATCAGGTTGGCGAACAGCCCGCCGGCCAGCAGCAGCACGATGTTGAGCACGATCAGCGCCGGGCCGAGGCTCGGCAGGTTGTCGATGAAGACCTGCCAGTTGGCAGCCAGCGCACCGCCAACGATGACGATGAACAGCACGGTGGCGAGCCGCGAAAGAATCGGCTCGATCTTCAGCGCGAAGTTTTCGGCGAAACGGCGTATCAGGACGCCAATCAGCACCGGCACTGCGGTGATCAGGAACATGGCGACCGCCAGTTTGGTGACGTTCACGTCGGGCGCTGCTTCGCCCATGAAGTAGCTGACCGAAAAGGCGGTGATGACCGGCACGGTGAGGATCGACAGCAGCGAGATGACGCCGGTCAGCGTTACCGACAGCGCCACGTCGCCATGGGCGAGCTTGGCCAGAATGTTGGAAGTCACGCCGCCCGGGCAGAGCGACAGGATCATCATGCCGACGGCCAGTTCGCCGGTAATGCCGAAGGCGTGGATGAGGCCGAAGGCAACCAGCGGCAGCATGATCATCTGGCCAAGCGCGCCGACGATGAAGGCCAGCGGCCGTGTCACCACCCGCAGGAAGTCGCCTCCCGTAAGCCCCAGCCCCAGCGAAAACATGATCACTGCAAGCGACAGCGGCAAAAACACGCTCAACATGATGCCCATGGCGATTTTCCCTCCCGGCCATTCCCCAGCCAGCCGCAACCTATTGGCTCGGCGCCAAAATGCAAGCGCCTGCAATGCACAGGTGCACCGGGAACCGCTGCCAAGGCCACTCGATTTTTGTTGCCGCCGGGCCTATATTCCCGTTTCGGAAACGGATTTTGCCATGCTCGACAACGTCTACAACGCCAAAATCATCGAATATGCCGGCAACATCGAGAGAACCGGCCGGCTCGAAACGCCCGATGCAACCGCCAAGGCGCATTCCAAGCTTTGCGGCTCCACCGTTGTCGTCGACCTGAAGATGGAGAATGGTGTCGTCACCGACTTTGCCCACGAGGTAAAAGCCTGCGCGCTCGGCCAGGCGTCAAGCTCGATCATGGCGCGCACCGTCATCGGTGCCACGGCGGACGAGTTGAAAGCGCTGAAGAAGACCATGTACGCCATGTTGAAGGACAATGGCCCACCGCCGGAAGGCCGCTTCGCCGAATTCCGCTTTCTCGAGCCGGTGCGCGACTACAAGGCCCGCCACGCATCCACCCTGCTGACGTTTGACGCTGTCGTCGACTGCATCGAGCAGATCGAGGCAAAGTCGAAGGCCGCCGCCGCGCTGCAAAAGCAGGAACGCGCCGAAAAGCGTGAAAAGGCCACCAAGGCAGCCGTTCACGCGCTTGGCGCCGCCGGCATCAAGTTCCGGATGCGCTGAAAACCATGTGCCGCGCGCTTGAGCACAATGCCTCCGAAGGAAAAACCGGAGGCGGTGGTGATGAAAATCCCGCCGGACACCACAAACACAGCCGCATGGGCGCGGAGCGCAACTGGCAGGGCGACTGGCCGAGGACACCGGGCCGCCTCATTGGCACGGGCCTCATCCGCCTTTACCAGATCACCCTGTCACCGATTGTCGGGCGCTCCTGCCGCCATCTGCCCACCTGTTCGGAATACGGCTATGAGGCGATTGCCCGCCACGGCCTTGTTTCCGGTTCCTGGCTGACTTTCTGGCGGGTGGTCAAATGCAACCCGCTTGGCACCAGCGGCATCGATCCGGTCCCTGAACGGATGCGGTGGTCGATTTGGCGGATGGAAGAGAAAGAAAACCGCAAATGACCTCAACACCGCCTCTTGTTGTTGAAACCCTGCGCGGCGGGCGCGTGGAAAGCCTGCATGCCGTCGATGCGGTGGTCGCATCGTCCGATGGCAGTATTGTCGCCATTCATGGCGATGGCGGACGAGGCGTCTTTCCGCGTTCGTCGATCAAGGCCTTGCAGGCCCTGCCGCTGGTCGAAAGTGGTGCTGCCGACCGTTTCGGCTTCACCACGGCGCATCTGGCACTTGCCTGCTCCTCCCACAATGGCGAACCGATGCACACGCAGGGGGCGGGGGAAATGCTTGCCGCTGCCGGGCTTTCGCCCACCTGTCTCGAATGCGGCGCACAACTGCCCCATCATGCAGGCGACCACGAGGCGCTGGTAAGGGCGGGAATGCCGGTAACCGCCATCCACAACAACTGTTCGGGCAAGCATTCGGGCTTTCTCGCCTTCGCCGTCCAGCAGGGTTTCCAGCCGGCAGGCTATGTCAGGTTCGGCCATCCGGTGCAGAAGGAAATCGCCGGCGTGCTGGAAACCGTGACGGGCGCAGCCCACGGGGAGGACAATTACGGCATCGACGGATGTTCGATCCCGACCTATGAAATCCCGCTGGCAAGCCTTGCCAGGGCCTATGCCAAATTCGCCATTGGCGAGGCTGCGGGCAAGGTCCGGTCGGCTGCCATGCTGCGCCTGCGCGATGCCTGCATGGCCCATCCTGAAATGGTTGCGGGTACCGGGGGGTTCGACACGGCAATCATGCAGGCGATGGCGGGTAGGGTGTTCACCAAGACCGGCGCCGAGGGCGTTTTCGCCATCGCCATTCCCGAACTGGGCCTCGGCGCCGCATTGAAATGCCGCGACGGGGCGGGCCGGGCGGCGGAGGTTGCCTGCGCCTTTCTGGTTGAATCACTACTTGAAGCAGCAGAATCAGAACTTTCACAGGACGAGCTCAACGCCCTGAAAAGACTCGCCAATCCGGTTCTGAAAAACCGGAACAGGATCGAGGTCGGCGGCCTGAGGATGCAGGCGTGACCGGCGCGGTCGCGCCACCGATCCGGCGAGCGGTTTCATGAGTGCCGTCTTGGCGCTCGACTATGCCGGCGTGGCGGTGTTCGCCGCCACCGGAGCGCTGGCCGCCTCGCGCAAGCAACTCGACATCGTCGGTTTCGTGTTTCTTGCTGCTGTTACCGGCATCGGCGGCGGCACCTTTCGCGATCTCGTGCTCGACCAGCCCGTCTTCTGGGTGCTCAATCCCGCCTATGTCCTCGTCTGCGCCGCGGTGGCGCTGATCGTCTACGGCACGGCCCATCTGATGGAAAGCCGCTACCGCGTGCTGCTCTGGCTTGATTGTATCGGCCTTGCAGCCTTTGCCGCCATGGGCGCGGCCAAGGGGCTTGCGGCGAGTGGCTCGGCGACGATCGCCATCATTACCGGCATGCTGACGGCAACCTTCGGTGGCGTTCTGCGCGATCTGCTGGCGGGCGAACCCTCCGTATTGCTGCGCCCCGAAATCTATCTTTCCGCCGCCATGGCGGGTGCTGCCGCCTATACGCTGGCCGATGCCGGCGGTCTGCCACAGCTGCTTTCACTCGCCGCGGCCTTCGCCATCGCCTTCATCATTCGCGGCGGTGCATTGCTGTTCGGCTGGAAACTGCCGCGTTACAAGCCGAGGGCAGGGCGGGATGTCGGTTCCGGAAAGTAGCCTTCGACGGCGCGGTTGGCGGCAACGCTACCGCCGCAGTTGCGAAAAGATCACCGCAGCAAGGATGATCGCCCCTCCCGCAAGCGTTGCCGCAACCGGTACTTCGGCAAAGAAAAGATAGGCGAGAACCGGCGCAATCGGCGTTTCCAGCGTGCCGATCAATGCTGCTTCGCCGGCGGGAATGCGCTTTACCCCTTCCATCATGGTGACCGAGGCAACCGCGAAGGCAAGCCCGAAGCAGGCGAGGATGACAAGATCGCGTGACGAGACGGCGAGCACATCCTCGAACAATACGCAGACCGGCAAAAGGAGCAGGGAGGAAAGGGCAGCCGGCCCGGCAGCCGGCGTATGCTTCCATCGCCGGTAGATCACCATGCAGACCGCCATTCCCAGTGTCATCCACAGGGCCAGCAGGTCGCCGGTCAGGTTGAAACTGCCGATGGAGGAGCCGGTGATGACGGCAACCCCTCCCATCGCGACGATTGCCGCTGCAATCTTGGAGGTCGAAAGGCGCTCGCCAACGGCCAGATAGGCAAGCAGGGCGGCAAACAGCGGAGCGGAGGCCCAGATCATCGCGACATTGGCAATTGCCGTCAGCTTGAACGCTGTCAGGAAAGCCGCTGTCGCCGAAGCGCCCACAATGGCCACCGCCAGTCCGCTGATGCCCATATCGGCGAACTCTTTCTTCAGTTGGCCGCGCCAGGCGATCAGTACCGTCGTCAGTATCGCGGCAAACAGTCCGCGCCAGAAAATCACCGTCCATGCGCCTGCATCTGCCGCACGGGTGAAAATGCCGGCGGAGGAAAACACCAGGGCCGAGACCGTGACGAGCATTACCCCGATGGCGTGCTGCTGGCTGGGCTGTGCCGTCTGGGCGGGAAACTTCATGCCTGGGTCCGGGCAGGATGGATCAGGATGCAAGCTTAGCCGGTGTCCCCTGACAACTGCCTGTCAGTAGTCTTCCATTGAAACCGATGCGGCGGGCGGTCATCCGGCGCCATGCAGACAAACATCATAACCATTTGGTAACCATACCAATTGAGACTCGGTATCGAATCATAAGACCCGCGTTATTTCCGGCGGGCGGTGCATGGTGGCGGATTTATGAGCGCAAACCTGATCAACCAGTTGCTTCCGGCTTTCCTGTTTGCTGTCTTTGCGCTCGGCTTCACTGCGTTCAGGCTCTATAACCGCAAGCTCCATTCCGCCACGCTGTTTGCCGCAAGCTACGGCTGCGCCGCCACCGCCTTCTGTGTCGAGGCGCTCGTTTCGCCGATGCATTCGAGCTATCTGCGATTTTTGGGCGACAGCCTCTACATCGTCTCCGCTCTCGTCTTTCTGCTGGCAACCGCGGCATTCTTCCACACGCGGCTTCCGCTGTTGCGGGCATCGCTTGTCGCCATCCTGGCGATTGCCGCCGATGGCTATTTCCGGGCGATACAGCCAGATGTGGTGATGCGCATCCATGTCATCACGCTCGCCACCGCGGCCTACCTGCTGATGGCTGCGGCCGTGGTCTGGCCGAAACGGCAATGGAAGATCGACCATGTGCTGGCCTGGCTGCTGATTGCCTTTTCCCTCATGCTGGTTGCCAACAGCGTCATGACCCACAGGGTTCACGGCGAAAACCTGACCGTCGAAAACCTGCACGTTTCCGTCTACATGGCTGCCGTCAACCTGCTGGTTTCCGTCCTCTCGCCGGCAATCGCCGTCGCCCTGTTCGTTTCCTACGGCATTGTCGTGATCCGGGATCTGGAAAACCAGTCGATGACCGATCCTTTGTCTGGCCTGCTGAACCGCCGCGGCTTCGAGAGCCGTGCCCGCGAACTGCTTGAGAAGGCAGGCAGGCAGGGACAGCGCGTTTCCCTGATCATCGCCGATCTCGACCGTTTCAAGGAAATCAACGACCGTGCGGGCCATCTGGCCGGTGATGCGGTGGTGCGGGCCTTTGCCGGTCATCTGGCAGCGACCGTCGGCC
>JAMLIH010000054.1 GCA_023954255.1 Phyllobacteriaceae bacterium
CGTCAACAATGTCATCATGGGTGGCAAACCGAACTTCGCCGGTGCGGGCAGCAGTAAGGAGCAGGAAGCGAAGCACGAAACAGGACTGGTGCTGTTGGGTACACAGCCACTGATAGAACTTGGGCGCTTCCTTATAGGGCAAGGACGGGACATGTTTGGTCTCGTGCCGCTGCTTGCCGAGGAGTGCCCGTGCTTTCATGGTGGCTTGCAGATCGACATCAAGCCCCAGCGCAGCTGCGTGCTTGAGGGTCAGATTGATCCGGTTCAGGGCTTTGCCGGCGGTATCCGCCTTCTCATGCCAGATGGGTTCCAAGATACGCTTGAGAACATGTTGATCGACATCCTCAATCGGTACGGTGCCGATTTTCGGCAACACATGTACTGCCAAGGGAGACATCCACCGCCCAGCTGTGCCATCGCCTTTGAGTTCTGCCTGACGAGCTTTGAAGCATCCATCGACCGCCTCCTTGAGCGTCAACCGCTTGGTACGGAGCCGTTCCTTCTGCCGCGCCGCCACCGGATCAGTGCCAGCTCGGAGCGCAGCTCTGGCTTCCAACGCTTTGGCTCTCGCCTCGGCGATAGGAACTTCAGGATATGGACCAAGACCCATCTCGCGCCGTTTACCGGACACTGAGAGGCGCAGGACCCACTTGCCAGCGTGCTGGTTACGCTTCACCAGCCACAGTCCTTGTCCATCAGCGTATTTGCCAGCCGCCAGACTCTTGGCTTTCATGGGATTGAGGGTGCAATATATCACCAGTCCACCTTTTCTAGCCCCCCCTTTAGTCCACCTATTGCTATGCAAAAGGTGGACTCGCTATGTCTAGCTATGAGCAGGACGTTAACTAACCATCTGTATATAAATCAATAAAATGAGCAGCTATGGCATGCAAGGGAAATCTAGTTCAATTCTCTCCAGCAGCACCAGTTCACAAAATCGCTCGTAGGCAGCTTTGCTGCACTCGCTCCGCTTCGCGGCTCGCACTTCGCTCGCCGACGGATTTAAGCTGCTTTCCCCCAGCCGCACCGGTTCCTCTTTGGTTTGCGTTCAATAAGCCAGCGTTTTGCCGGAAAGGCGTATCGCTCATGACGATGCCGGGGTCATGGGAATGAACCGGATGCCTGGCCGATCAAGGCCGGATGCATTCTCAGCCAGCCATGCGCAGCGGCTCGATCCCGCCAAGATCGGTCTTTGTGTTGGCGAGGTCATAGTTCGCCTGCATGTTTACCCAGTACTGGGGTGTCGTGGAAAAGAACTTCGCAAGCCGCAGGGCGGTATCGGCGGTAACTCCCGTGGTTCCCTTTACCAGCCGTTCAATGCGTGTGCGCGGAAGTTTCAGTTCCCGCGCCAAGGCCATCGGACTCATACCAAGAGGATCAAGATAGAGTTCCTTCAAGACTTCTCCGGGATGCATGGGGTTCGCAAGCATCGTGTGTCCTTTCAGTGGTAATCTACTATCTCTACATCCGCCGGACCTTTCTCGGTCCACACAAAGCAGATGCGCCATTGACCGTTGACCCGAACCGAGTGCTGTCCCTTGCGATCGCCAGTTAGCGCTTCCAGATGATTTCCGGGAGGAAAGCGCAGGTCTTCAAGTGTAACCGCTGCATCAAGAGCGGTCATCATGGCCCGTGTGCGGGTTACCAGACCGGCCGGGAAGCCCTTGCCGAATTTGCCTTCCACGGCGTTCCTGGCAAGCTTTCCCCTGACGCTCTGTATCATGGCAAATTTGTATCATTATATGATACATGTGTCAATTACTGATACACCAGGATGGCGACGTCAGCCGCCTACCATTCCAGTCTTGCCACAGCCTTCAGGAACGCCACGTTGTCTGCGTCCGTCTCCTCGTTCTGGGGGATGGCTTGGGAGGCGAATTTCACCATGATGGTGTTGGAATCGGGGTCGACGTAAAGCCATTGGCCGTGAATGCCGATCGCCAGGACCACCCGCGAGGGCCGCGCCAGCCCGTACCACTGGTTGCGATAGCGCCCGCCCGGCAGGAAATCGCTGAAATTGCCGGTATTCCATGCCGCCTCATCGCCGTTCTTCATCGTGTCGGCGACCCAGGCCGGCGAGACGATCTGGCTGCCCTCCAAACTGCCTTCTTCCAGAAACAGCCTGCCCACCCGCAACAGGTCATGGGCGGTGGCAGATATGCCGCCGGCGCCGCGCGGGGCGCCCATGGCATCGACCGTGACAAAGGCATCGCTTGCCGCCCCGATCCTGCGCCAGACCAGTTCCGACATCAGTTGCGCGTAAGGCATGCCCGCCGCCCGCTCGGCCAGCAGTGCCAGAAGATCGGAATTGGGCGAGAGATAATAAAACGGCCCGCCATGACGCCCCTCGCCCTTCTTCAGGCGAAAGAGCAGATGGGACAGCGTTTCTTCTGCGAGGTCGGACTCCTGCGGGTTCCACAGGGTTGCCCGGCGGTAGCGGGCATAGTCGCCATCCCGGTCGAGATACTCCTCAACGAAATCGATGCTGGCGCGCATGTCCATCAGATGCTGCAGCGGGCAATCGCCATATCCGCCACCCGCCGTTTCCGGCAGGTAGTGGGCAACGGGCTTGCCGGGATCGAGGATACCCCGATCGGTCAGAATACCGGCGAGCAGGCCGGTCAGGGACTTGGAGACGGAAAACAGCAGATGCGGCAGTTCCGGATCGCTATGGGGCGCTACCCAGTCGATGAGAAATTCCCCGTCCCGCCAAAGCAGGAAACGGTCGCTCATCGAGCGGGCCAGAAAACCGGCAAGGCTGGTTTGTTCGCCAGCGACATTAAGGCGGACGTCCGGCAGGCCGGAAGGCGCAGCCGCGCCTGCCTGTTCCGGCTGACGGCCTGCGGCCCGGATAACCGCGGACGGTACCAGTTCACTGACATGGGTGAACGACCATTGGCTGGCCGGGCGTTCACGCCAGTTGGCAAGCGTGATCGACGGGCGGTCAATGCCGTATTTCCTCTCAAAGGCTGTCATGGCGGTCTGCTCCGTCATGCGGCATCCCGGGCGACAAGTTCTGCATAAAGCTTCCGCAGCCGCAGCGTCACCGGGCCCGGTCCGTCTTGCGGCCCCACCGGCTTGCCGTCAATCGCAGAAACCCTTGTCAGCGCGCCGAAGGTGCCGGTCAGAAACGCCTCATCGGCAGCATAGGTATCGAACAGGGAATAGTTGCGCTCGAAGACGGGAATGCCGTTTTCGCGGCACAGATCGATCACCTTCTGGCGGGTCACGCCGTTCATGCAGTAGTCCCCGGTGGAGGTCCACACCTCGCCTTTTCTGACGATGAAGAAGTTGCAGGCATTGGTGGTGTTGACGAAGCCATGCGGGTCGAGCATCAGCCCCTCGTCTGCGCCTGCCTGCTCGGCCTGCAGGCAGGCCAGGACGCAGTTGAGCTTGGAGTGGGAATTGTACTTGGCGTCCTGACTCATCGGCAGGCCGCGCACCTGCGGCACGGTGGCAAGGCGGATGCCGCGCTCAAGCAGCGCCGGATCGGGCTTCGAATGCTCGATGATGATGACGAGCGTCGGACCGGAGCGCGACAGCGAAGGATGCTGAAACGGCTTTACCTTGACGCCCCTTGTCACCATCAGCCGGGCGTGGGCATCGGTTTCCATGCCGTTTGCCTGCCGGGTCTGTTCAAGGGCGGCCACCAGTTCATCCCGGCTCATGCCGAGGTCGATCGAGACCGCCTTGAGCGAGCCGAACAGCCGGTCGAGGTGATCGTCGAGGAATGCCCATTTGCCGTTGTAGAGGCGCAGGCCCTCCCACATGCCGTCACCGAGCAGAAAGCCGGAATCATAGACGGATACCTTGGCCTCGTCGCGTGGCAGCAGGTCGCCGTCGACATAGATCAGGATGGAACGGTTGCGCTCGTCCTCGCCGGCGTCGTGGGTCGTCAGCCTTTGCCCGCTCTTGCCGCTTGCCACCATCATGCCCTCTCAACGCCATTCAACCGGAGTTCCGCATCGTATCGGCGGGCGCGGCGACGTCAAACGAAAACCCCGCCGCAAGGACGGGGTTTTGCATTGTTTTCCAGCATGCGCCCGGCTCAGCGCTTCTTCTTCACCAGCGCATCGCGAATTTCGCCCAGCAGCACTTCCTCGTTGCTGGGTGCCGGCGGAGCTGCCGGGGCTTCTTCTTCCTTCGCCATCATCCGGTTGACCGCCTTGACCATCAGGAAGACGATGAAACCGATGATCAGGAAGTTGATCACGGCGGTGATGAAGCTGCCATAGGCGAGAACCGCTCCCTGCTCCTTGGCCGCATCCAGCGTGCCAGCCGTCACGCCGGCGGCGAGCGGTGCGAAGTAGTTGGAAAAATCGAGCCCGCCGAATATGGCGCCGATGATCGGCATCAGTACATCGTCGACAAGCGATGTGGTGATGGCACCAAACGCGCCGCCGATGATCACACCGACGGCAAGGTCCATCACGTTGCCTTTCATGATGAACTTCTTGAATTCCTCAATCATGTGCTTCCCCCGGTTGAACGGGTCCCTGTTCTGCGGGCAGGCCGTCATGGCGCTGCCATTGCATGCAATTCCAGCATAAACCGGCGATGGCCGGCTGCTGTTTGGGGCTATATCGGAAACTTTACGGTGGGTTAAGCGAAAATTCCGCCTTTGCACATCCATGCCGGGGGCGCACATCCATGCAGGGGACGCTGGCGACTTGCTAGTTCAGGCTGCAAAACGGTAGATTGGCGTGACCGGATACCCTGCAGGAATGGAGAACCTGCCGGGCGCCGCTTTGGGGCAGGCCCTGAAAGCGGACTTCCAGGGTTCCGGCAAGGGAGGCGACAGGCATGAAAATCGCAGGCGGTTGCGTGCTGAACAGAAGGACGGGTGATCAGCCATGATGCATCCCGGCCTGCTGGCGGCGCTTGCCTTCTGCTACCTGTTGCTGCTGTTTGCCGTGGCGCGTTTCGGCGATACCCATCGCGAGGGCAGCCTGCTCAGATCGCATGCCACCATCTATCCGCTGTCGCTGGCGATCTATTGCACGACCTGGACGTTCTTCGGCTCGGTCGGTCTGGCGGCAAGCAGCGGGCTCAGTTTCCTGACCATCTATCTCGGCCCCATTCTGGTGATGACCATCGGCTATCCGGTACTGAAAAAGGTGATCAGCCTTTCCAAGCAGCAGCGCATCACCTCGGTCGCCGACTTTCTTGGCGCGCGCTACGGCAAGAGCGTGCGGGTTGCGGCGGTCGCCACCATCATCTGCGTGGTCGGCACCGTGCCCTATATCGCGCTGCAGCTGAAGGCGGTCTCCACCTCGCTGTCGCTGCTGATTTCACCGCAGGGCGTGCAGGAGGCGGCGGCACTGCCGCTGCTCGGCGACTTCTCGCTGTTCATCGTCGTCGTGCTCGCCATCTTCACCATCCTGTTCGGCACCAGGCATGCCGATGCCACCGAGCACCAGGACGGGTTGATGCTGGCGATCGCGCTTGAATCGGCAATCAAGCTCGCGGCCTTCCTGATCGTCGGGATATTCATCACCTGGTTCATGTTCGACGGGCTCGGCGATCTCTACGCGAAAGCCGCTTCCAACGAACGAATCCGCTCGGTCGCCGCAACGGGCGCCGACAGCACCAACCTGATCGTGCTCACCGTTCTGAGCACGCTGGCCTTCATGCTGCTGCCGCGGCAGTTTCACGTCGCGGTGGTGGAAAACTACTCGGAGCGCGAACTCAACCGGGCGCGCTGGCTGTTTCCGCTCTACCTCGTGCTGATCAACCTGTTCGTCCTGCCGATTGCGGCCGCCGGAGTTCTCACATTCGGAGACACGTTGAACGGCGATCATTTCGTGCTGGCCCTGCCGGAAACGGCCGGCAAGACCGTCATCGCGGCCATCGCATTCCTCGGCGGCCTGTCGGCTGGAACGGCGATGGTGATCGTTGCCTGTGTGGCGCTCGCCATCATGATTTCCAACCACCTGGTGCTGCCGGCCTATCTGCGCGGCGACGGCTATGACATCCGCGAAGACCCCACCGACATGGAGCAGCGCATTCTGGTCATCCGGCGCACCGCCATCACGCTGGTACTGCTGCTTGCCTATGCCTATTACAAGGCAGCCGACAACTCCCAGGCGCTTGCTTCCATCGGGCTCGTCTCCTTCGCTGCGGCGGCGCAGCTGGCACCGGCGTTTTTCGGCGGGCTGTTCTGGCGCGGGGCCAATGCGCGCGGGGCGATTGCCGGCATGGTGCTGGGCCTTCTGGTCTGGGCCTATACGCTGCTGCTGCCGACCATTGCGCCTGAAGGCGTGATCCTCGGCCTGCAGCTGTTCTCGACCGACCGGCTGATCGACCTCGATCTTTCGCCGCTGGCAAACGGCGTGTTGTGGAGCCTCTCCTTCAACACGATCGGCTTCGTGCTCGGCTCGTTCACCCGGCGGGCCTCCTCGCTGGAAGACCATCAGGCGACCCTGTTCGTGGCCTTCCGCACCGGGCAGGGACAGGACGTCACCCCCGGTGTGGGCATTGTCACGGTCGGCCAGATCAACACCACGCTGGCACGCTATCTGGGACGCAACCGGGCACGGCGCGCCTTCGAGCGCTACTGGCAGGAGGCCGGCTACCAGGCCCAGCAGCAGGAACCGGCCAGCGCCAATCTGATCCGCTATTCGGAAGAAACACTGGCCAGCGCCATCGGCTCATCCTCCTCGCGGCTGGTGCACTCGCTGCTGCTGCAGCGCTACGAGGAAACCTCGACCACCAACCTGCAGCTGCTCGACGAGGCCACCGCCGCCATCCAGTACAACCAGTCGCTGCTGAGAACGGCGTTCGACCAGCTCGACCAGGGCATTACCGTCTTCGATGCCGACAACCGCCTTTCCTTCTGGAACAAGCAGTTCCGCAGATTGCTCAACCTGCCGGAAAGCATCGGCCAGGCCGGCACGCCGCTTTCCGTCATCGTCGAGGAGATCGCCGCAAAGCACCGCGCCGGTCCGCGGGATCTGAGTTTCGACAATCTGGAAGACCGGCTGCTGGTCACCCGCAAGACATGGGGTCTGGCGCTTCCCCGCATCGAGCGCATTCTGGAAATCCGAACCAGCGCCATGCCCGATGGCGGCATCGTAATCGCCTGGAACGATGTCACCGAGCGGATGATGTTCGCCGAGGCGCTGAAGGAGGCGAATGAAAGCCTGGAGAAACGCGTCGAGGAGCGCACCCGCGATCTGGTGCGCGCCAATTCCCAGCTCGAACAGGCAACGCGCGAGGCCGATCTCGCCAACCAGTCCAAGACACGCTTTCTGGCCGCCGCCGGTCACGACCTGCTGCAGCCGCTCAACGCCGCCCGGCTCTATACATCAACCCTGCTTGAAAAGAGCCGCAAGCCCGACACCAAGAAACTCGGCACCAACATTTCGCGTTCACTGGAATCGGTTGAGGAAATCCTCGGCTCGGTGCTGGCGATTTCCCGGCTCGACACCACCAGCCCCAAGCTGTCGATCACCGGATTTCCGCTGCAGCGCCTGTTCGACCAGATCGAGATCGAGTTCCTGCCCATCGCGCAGGAAAAGAAACTCGACTTCCGGCTGGTGCCGACCTCGCTGTGGATCAAGTCCGATCCTGCCTATATGCGCCGGCTGCTGCAGAACCTGGTTTCCAATGCCATCAAGTACACCAATGAGGGCAAGGTGCTCGTGGGCTGCCGGCGCAGCGGCAGCGAAGTCACGCTGATCGTCGCCGATACCGGCATCGGGATTTCCGAGGACGACGAGGACACCATCTTCAAGGAGTTCGAACGGCTTGATGCCGGCGCGAGGCTGGCGCCGGGCCTGGGTCTCGGCCTTTCCATTGTCGACCGGATATCGAAGGCGCTGGGACATACGGTTTCGGTGCGGTCGGTTCCCGGCACCGGAACCCTGTTTTCCATCCGGGCGCCGCGCACCATGGCGGAATACAGGAGGGTGCGCAAACCCCATGACGGGGCTGTCGGCGGGGCGGCCCTCGATGGCCTGCAGGTTCTGTGCGTCGACAACGATCCGACGATTCTGGAAGGCATGCGCGGCCTGCTCGAGCACTGGGGCTGCACGGTGAGGACCGCAGGCTCCGGCAAGGCGGCGCTGAGACATCTCGGCAACGGGAAATGGGCGCCGCATATCGCCCTGGTCGACTACCACCTCGACCATGAGGACGGGCTGGAAGTCATCGCAAAGCTGCGCACCAGGGCAGGCGGCGACCTGCCCGCCGTGCTGGTGACGGCCGACCGAAGCACCGAGATCAAGAAGCAGGCGGAAGGTGCGGGTGTGCCCATTCTCAACAAGCCGGTCAAACCTGCAGCACTCAGGGCCCTGCTGTCACAGATCAACCGGGTGGGCATGGCGGCGGAGTGACACGGGAAGCCCGGATTCACTCCAAATAATCTTCCACCACCCCGTACTCCTTGTAGAGCCGCACGAAAAATGGCGGTTCGCATAAGTCTGCTGAATAATTGCTGGTAAACTCCTCGCCCGCCGCAATGCTTCGAGAGGAAATCAGAGCAAACCTGTCTTCACACAAGGCTTGGCCGACTTCTCGAAGGTATCCCGGAGACGATACATCTGGTTTCATCTGCATGGGTATTTCGAAGCAGGTTTCCAGGTTTGCATCCGCTGAGTGGTTTATAAGTGCCCCGTCATCCCGCACACGGATCACGCACTCCGGCAGGTCTTTGAAACCGAAGGAATGTGTGAACACATAGACAGCCTCTTCGTCGGTCATCCGTTCGATCAGGGAACGGAACGCTGACTCGTCGTAGACTTGAAACAAGCCGGGGATGAACCGCCAGACGATCTCCCCCCGAGGGATTGCTTCAAGCGCGAACACCCCGAGCCCCTTGCCCGGTGATTCACGAACCTCATGCCTGAAGCAAAATCCGCTGTTGATCTGTTCTTTCATGCCGAATCGTACTCCAAATCAATCGAACCTGTTGCACCAAATTCGCACAATGCCGGAGAACCAGGCAACGGCAGCATTGTCCGCATAGCTGCCCTTGGCTTGATCCCCGGGTCGGGTCCGGGGATGATTAGCGGGGATAACGCGCCTGCTCTTCCCTCATGGTAAGCCTCCCAAGCTTGTTCCTCAAGATCTCCTGTATGATCCTTATAGGGACCAATTCAGCTTCAACAAATGCGGTTTTGCATTAGCATCAAAAATATTTTTTGTACTGACCTTCCATCCAGATGCGTACCTTCAATAGTTTTTAATTTAAATTGAACCCAATAACCTTTTTTAGTTTTGATTAGCACCATAATTATCACTGGAGGAATTAGACGGCAGAAAATAGTAATTAAGATGCTTTTTATCCCCGTAGAATGTGTACGCGGAAGGCGTTTCTGTCTTAAAAAAAGAAATTCCCGATTTTATCTGAGCTGCGATGTACTGTCCTGTAACGTATCCGCTATCGGTAACTACTTCAAAGTAAGAATCTATACCAAAGTCTGTTTCACTCGGAACTCTCCTATGGATACGCTTGGAGATACGTAAAACGATACCGAGACAAGGGTGAAGCTTGGATACGATAACACTACCCTTACAAATGGCTTTTGCGAAAAATTATTCAAAAAGTCTCCTACAGTCAGGACACAGGACCTGAAAGCTGGACGTTCTTAAGGTATGTATCGCGTGCCAAAAAAAAATTTGTAGATTTTGATGTTCGGTTTTCGTCACAGACACGGAAATATCGACGTCAAGCGGAAGCAAACATTCAGGCAGATCTAAACAAAGCTCTTAAGAGATATCTTTAATTGCACCATCTTAAGAGAGTGCATTTCGTTGAATTTCGGTTCGCTTTTCGAAGTTTTCTTATGGCCAAATACTACCTTGACGGCGGGCCGATGACCGCTCCGGCCCATTTCCATCTTTCCCACCACTCCACCCGCAAACACGTGAATAACTCTGTCCTGGGTCCTCGGGACAAGCCCGAGGATGACTAACTGGCGGGTGTTTTTGCCAAAAACTTATTCCCACGCCCAAAACCTCCCCCTATCCTTGCCGCACTGTTCTCCAGCGCAAACGCCGGTTTGATCGATCGCCGTCATTTCGGAGGAGGGCAGCAGCGGAGCGCTTTTTGCCGGTGGTGAGGCGCTGGCTGTTCACCGGGGTTCTTCGGAATCCCTGTGAAGGCCGGTTGCCAAAAGCCCATGGGCTAGCTTGATGCTGGAGCGGAACGGTGTGCTGAAGAGTCCCTCCAGACAACAAATCTCCGCGCAGGGCGGCTCTAGGGCTGCACACATGCCCCACGGAACAAGGCGGAGCCGCCCTGCGGTTTGCGCGTTCTTCCAGTTCAAATCGCACGTAGACCGGAGCGGAGCTGCGGGATGCGCAAGATTTGAACCACTGAAATGCCCTCACGCCAGTGGCTTCGCCACGGCTGCGGGCCAAATAGACCATGGGCGGGCGAAAGCCCGGCGGGCTCTTCGACCGCTCGGGAAGTTCCCCGCAAGCTCTTTCTCAAAACACGGCAGCAATTGCGGCGCGTGAACGGTGAAGTGCGCTCCGCAGCTACTCCGCGCTACCGCCGAGGCGGGAATAGGCGATGACCGCCTGGGTGCGGCTGTCGACGCGAAGCTTCAGCAGGATCGCCGAGACATGCGCCTTGACGGTGGCTTCCGAGACGCCGAGTTCGTAGGCGATCTGCTTGTTCAGCAGTCCCTCGGCCAGCATGCCCAGAACCTTGGTCTGCTGCGGTGTGAGGCTCTGAAGGCGCTCGATCAGCTCCGATGTCTCGTCGTCATCGCCCGCTTCAAGATCGATGTTGCCGGGAACATAGACATCGCCGTCGAGGACTGCCGTTACCGCCCTGCGGATGTCTTCGAGCCCGGATGACTTGGGAACATAGCCGGAGGCGCCGAGCGCGATGGATTTGCGGATGGTCGCCGCATCCTCGGTCGCGGAGACGACGATCACCGGAACCGCGGGATAGCGCGCCCTGATCTGCGTCAGGCCGGTGACCCCTTTCGATCCCGGCATGTTGAGATCGAGCAGCAGCAGATCGGGCGAGGTTTCCTCATCCAGAAATGTTACTGCTTCCTCGAAAGAACCGGACATTCGCACTTCAATGCCCCGGTCCAGACTGCCCACCGCATTTTCCAGCGCTTCCCGGAACAGCGGGTGGTCGTCGGCTACTAGAATCGTAGTTTCCGCCTGCAAGCCTTGTCCTCCCAGCAATGGCCTCGATCAATCATGCCAGAACATCCGGGAAAGGCAAGTGGCTGGCCGGAACGCAACTTGCTGTAGCCCGATGCCGGGTTTTGGGGTAAGGCACCCGCATGCGTTGGTTTTCATTGTATCGGCTGAAACGCAGTGCGCGGCCGGCCTGGTGGCTGGGCGTGGCGGCATGCGTGCTGCTTTTCGTTGTGGCGCTCGGATCCGCCCTGCAGGGGCGGAGCTCGGAATCGCTGCTTGCCATGCCGTTCGTGTGGTTCTTCAGCCTGGTTCTGCTGCCGCTTGCACTGTTCGTGATCGTCCGGCAGGCCGCAAAACATATCGAGCGGACCCGGCGATGAACGGCGACGGGCGCAACTCCTGGCCGGTGCTGGCGTTCCTGACAGCCTGCAGCCTGCTTCTGCTGGCCGGCTACACGATGGAGAAGGTGGGAGTTCCCCGCGCCTATGTCATCGCGCTGACGGCGGCCTTCACACTCGTGCTCTGGGTGGCGGCCACCTTCGCCGCCGGCACCACGCGAGCAGCGAAGTTCTTTACCGCCGAACAGGCCTTGCGGCCGGGCCTCGCCGCCATGGCCCTTGCCGGCTGCGTCATGTTTCCGGTCATCATCACGCAGGCCGGCGGATTCATCGCGCTTGCTCCCGGCTTTCTCATCACGCTGAGCGCGGCAATCGTATCGGGCATCGCGCTTTCGGTACTGCTGGTCGGTTCCCGCTTCAGGGCTGCCGGATTTTCCGATCCCTGCGAACTGCTGTTCCGCCGCTACCAGTCGCGGCTCCCGGCGCAAACACTGGCGGTACTGCTGGTCTTTGCCGGACTGCTGCTGATCATGCCGGGGATCGAGGCCGCAGGCTATCTTGCCGCCTGGTTCTTCAACCTGTCGCGCGGTACGGCGATCATCCTCGTGATGATCGCGGCAGCCCTGACGGCGGGCCTTGGCGGCATCCATTCCACCGCCCGGCTGGGCGGCGTCGCGATGGTGACCTTTCTTCTGGCGGTCAACATCCTGCTTCTCGCCATGGCCGTCGAAGGGGAAGGCATCCCGATCGGCCATCTTTCCTTCGGCTCCGCCGCGCTCGAGCCGCTGTGGGATCTCGAAGACCAGCTCAAGAGCCTTCAGTTCAAGCAGCTCTCGGAGATGATGGGCGGCATCTCCCCGCTCCTCACACAGGCACCCGGCGTGCACCTTGCCGCCGGCATTCTCGTGCTGCTGGCCGTTGTCGCCTATCCGCCGATGATGCAGTTTTTCGCCGCCAATGCGTCGCCGGCGCGAACCGAGGACGCGGGCACGAGGGCGATCCTGATTGCCGGTTTCGCACTCACGTCGGTGGTGGCGATGCTGGTCTATGCCGGGTACGGATTTTACGAAACCCTGCTCGGGCTTTCGGTGAGCGAGGCGCGGATCGAGACGCCGGTGCTTTACTCATGGGCCGGGCGCGGCACCGATCTCGTCAGGGTATGCGGCAGCGCGATCAGCAGCGCGGAAGGCCTGCTGACGGCATGCCCCGAAGGTGCCGATCACATTCTCAGCACTTCCGACCTGACCCTGGACGGCCTGCTCTTTTTCGCCGCCGCGGCCGATTTCAACGGCTATCCGCTGGCACTCACCGGCTTCACGACCGCTTCGGCAATCCTGCTGATCGTCACCTTCTGCGCCAGCACGGCACTTGCCACAGCGAGCAATTTCACCGGCGCCTTCTACATGCCGCACCTGAAGGCCACAGGCAGCCACCGGGTATTCTGGAGCAGGCTGGTCATTGCCGGACTGGTTGCGCTATCCGCCTTTGCCGTGCATGCGCGCTGGATGGATGCGGAAACCAGCCTGCTGCTCGGCATGTCGATCACCGCCAGCACGGTGCTGCCGGCCATGATTGCCGCCTTCTATCTGCCGCAGCTCGGCTTTCCATCCGTCACGACGGCGATCAGCACCGGCTTTGCGACGAGTGTGCTGTATTTCGTTCTGGCCACCACCGGCATCGACTTCATACCGGCCAATGGCGACGAGGTGCTGCTGCCGCTTCCCGGAATGCCGGAGGGGCTGCCCGGCCCGCTTGGGGGGCTTGTCGGCGCCACTGCCGCCGCAGTCATTCTGGTGGCCTCGCTGCTGATCAGCGCCTTTTACGCTCAGGCGGAACGATCCGATACCGGCAACGAAACAGAAAATGCGGCCGGCGGGCTGGATGCGGCATGATCGAAATACACCGGTCCTTCGTGAACACCTGGGAATGCGACGAAAACCGTCACATGAACGTCCGCTTCTATCTGCGCCGTTTCGAGGAAGGCGCGGCGGTGTTCCTGGCGATGCGGGCCAATGGCGGAAAACGCCCGGCACTGCGGCACCGGCACGTGCGCTATCACCGCGAGCTGCTGGAAGCAGAAAGCACGGTCACCCTGGCTGCCTTCCCGCAGGACGGCCCGCTCAAGGGGCATCTGGTGCAGGTTCTGCGGGAGATTTCGACCGGCAGGATATGCGCCACTTCGCTTGACCGTTTCGAGGGTCTGGAAACGGAGGCCATCGAGGCCGATGACGAGGCGACGGAGGCCGTATCGCCGAGAGGGCTTGCCGCAGGCGATTGCGAGGCCGACGACCCGGCAATCCTGACAGGGTACATGGAAACAGGCGCAGCGCTCGCCATCAGCTATATCGTCGTCAAGCAGGACGATCTCGACGCCGAGGGCAGACCGCGGACCGACCGGATCGTCGGCTGTTTTTCCGATGGTGCCTCGCATATCTGGGAACATGCCGGCATCACCACCGAATGGCTCAACGCCCACAACAACGGCCGGGTCTCGGTGGAGATGAAGGTTCAGCCGGTTTCAACCGCCTCGCCGGGCGAGGTACTTCAGCTCGTTTCGCGGGTCGGCGACCACCGGGGCCGGACATTCCGCCTGGTGCATACGCTGCGAAGCCTCGATGACGGGCGGGCCGTGGCGCGGGGCGAGGTATGCTGCCTCGTGATGAATCTCGAAAGCCGCCGTGCCGTACCGCTGCCTGAAAGCTTCGCGGCCTACATGATCGGTCACTCTTTGTAGAGATCGCGGAATTCGTCGCGCCAGTCCTTCATCTTGCCGTGGAAGCGCCTGAGGAAGCGGGCTGAAAAGTCGAGCGCGTCGTCGAGTTCCTTTTCGAACTCGTCGAAGTCCTCGTCATCCCAGCGGAAGCTGTGACGCTCGCGCGTGCCATCGTCCTGCTGTTCGAGTTTTGCTTCCAGCCGGTCAAGACGCTCAAGAAGGGAATCGAACTCTTTCTCGATCGCCTCGCGATCATCCGCAGCCATCCGGCAGACCAGCTGGCCAGACTGTTTGCGGCAGATCGACATCTGACCGGAGCGCTTGTCGAGGCGGATGAAGTCGTCGCCGTCGCGGCGTAATTCAAAGCGCCCGGATTCCGGATCATCGGTTTCCGCTGCCACTACGGGCTGCATTGCCAGCAGGGCAGAGGCGCCGAGCAACACGGCTGCCGGCAGCAGAAAACGCCGGCTGGATGGTTTGCTGAAGTTAGTCATGGCCATTTCCTTTCCCGCCCGCTTTCCCGGCTCAGTCGGATTGCACCACTTCCCGCCGTGCCCGTCAAATCAGGCTACAAAGGCAAGCCGGCAGTTTTGAGGCGCGTGGCCAGCAAGCTTGCCATTGTGCCGGCGGGCGGTCTGTGCCACTCCACACTCTACCACATTCCACACTATCTCACTTAGTGACGGGTCCATCATGCTTCCCGAATTCGTCTACAAAATCGCAACCTTCGAACAGTGGGACGAGGCGCTGGAAAAAGGCACGTTCAACGGAGCGCCGGTCGACCTTCAGGACGGCTACATTCATTTTTCGACTGCCGGGCAGGTGCGCGAGACTGCGGCAAAGCACTTTGCCAAGCCTGACGGAACGGGGCAGGACGGGCTGATGCTGGTCAAGGTGGCAACGGCTCCGATGGCACGCCACTACAAAATGGAAGTCTCGCGCGGCGGAGCGCTGTTTCCGCATCTTTATGCAAAGCTGCCGGTTGTCGACGCGGTGGTCTGGGAGGAAATCCGGTTGCAGGCCGATGGATCGCATCGCTTTCCCGACTGGTTCGACGACGATGAAAGCAGTGCCGCATGAACCTGTTTCAGGCACTTGGCCGGCGGGCACTGTTCAGCCTCGACCCCGAAACCGCCCATGGCGTTTCGATTATGGCGCTCAAGAACGGGCTTCTGCCACCCTGCCCTGCAGTGAGCGACCCGCGGCTTGCGATGAACCTTGCCGGGCTCGATTTTCCCAATCCGGTCGGGCTCGCCGCCGGATACGACAAGAATGCCGAAGTAGCCGATGCGATCCTGAAGCTCGGCTTCGGCTTCACCGAGGTTGGCACGATCACGCCACGGCCGCAGCCGGGCAATCCGAAGCCGAGGCTGTTCCGGCTTATCGAGGAGCGCGGCGTCATCAACCGGCTGGGCTTCAACAATGAAGGCCATGCCGCTGCCCTCAATCGGCTCGAAGCCCGCCGCAACAGGCCGGGCATCGCCGGCGTCAATATCGGCGCCAACAAGGACAGCGAGGACTTCGTCGCCGATTATGTTCAGGGGGTAAAGACGTTTTCCCATCTGGCGAGCTACTTCACCGTCAACATTTCCTCGCCCAATACGCCGGGCTTGCGAAACCTGCAGGCCGGCGAGGCGCTGGAACGGTTGCTCGGGGAAGTATTCGAGGCACGCGAGACAGCGCGTCGCCAACCGCCGGTCTTTCTCAAGCTGGCACCCGATCTCGACAAGGCGGCGGTTCAGGAGATTGCGAAAGTCATCAACCGCACCGAACTCGATGGCGTGATGATCTCCAACACCACGCTTTCAAGGCATGGCGTGGAGCATCATCGCCATGCAGGCGAGGCAGGCGGGCTTTCCGGGCAGCCACTGTTCGAGCGCTCCACCGTCATGCTGGCACGGTTTCGGGAGGCGCTCGATGCCCGCTTCCCGCTGATCGGGATTGGCGGCGTGTGCGACGGTAAAACCGCCTGGGCCAAGTTCGAGGCCGGAGCATCGCTGGTGCAGCTTTATTCCTGCATGGTGTATGAGGGCCCGCAGATCGCCCGCGACATCTGCCGGGACTTGGTGGCGCGGATGGACCGTGAGGCTGTGAGCAGCATCGGCGAAATCACCGGCAGAAAGACTGCCGAATGGGCAGCAAGAGATTTGGAGAACTGATCGTGACCAAGGGAAAAACCGTCATCTGGCACAATCCGCGCTGCAGCAAATCGCGGCAGACGCTGGAACTGTTGCGCGAAAACGGCATCGAGCCCGAAGTCGTCGAATATCTGAAGACGCCGCCATCGCAGGCGGAAATCACCTCGGTTGTCAAGCTGTTGAATATCGAGCCGCGCGACCTGATGCGCAGGGGCGAAAGCGTCTACAAGGAACTGGACCTTGCCGGTGAAGCGGATCACAGGAAGCTGGTCGCAGCGATGGCGGAACATCCCGTGCTGATCGAACGGCCTGTCGTATTGCACAATGGCAAGGCAGCACTCGGCCGCCCGCCGGAAGACGTGCTCAAAATCTTCTAGATCGCTTTACGTTTCTCCGGAAACGGGACAACCATTCAATCCGTTGATTTTGTCAACGTGTTCAGGTTTTTCCGATTCCTTCAAACCTGGATTGCTCCAACAGCTAACTTCCGAAAACCCGCTGCGCATTGGCCGGCAGGCGCGCCGAAAGCGTGATGCCGCGGAAGATCAGGAAGGAATGAAGCGCCAGCCAGAGCCCGGTATTGCCCATGTCGCGCAGCAGCCACCAGACCAACAGATAGGCGGCAAAGGACAGGATCATCATCAGGCTCATTTCGCGCGACCATGTGGCGCCTATATAGACGCCGTCCATCTGGAAGGCGACGACCCCGGTGATTGCCGTGAGCGCGGCAAAGATCAGCCAGCGATAGGCTTCCTCACGGACCGGCTCAAGCGTGGTGATGAGGTCGATCAGCGCATGGCCGACCAGCCAGAAGACGCCAAACAGGGCGAGCGCCAGCAGGCCGTTCCACAGCAGGGTGAGCCGGATACCGCGCCAGAACCCCTCACGATGATGGGCGCCGATGGCCCGGCCGACGATCTGTTCCGCGGCGGTCGCCATGCCATCGAGGAAGAAGCCCGCGACCATGAAGAAGTTCATCAGCACCGCGTTTGCCGCCAGCACCGTTTCACCGAACTTCGCGCCCTGGGCGGTGAAGAAGGCAAAGGCAAGCAGCAGCAGGAATGACCGCACCATGATGTCGGCGTTGAGATTGGCGATGCGGACAAGTGCTGCCCTGTCGAAGACGCGCTGGCGCGAGGGGCGAACGGAATGATCGAGCAATTGCCAGCAGATGAGACACCCGGTCACAAAGGCCAGGGCTTCCGAGAAATCCGTTGCCCAGGCAACGCCTTCAAGACCGTAGCCCAGCTTCAGGCCGAGCAGGATCGACAGGGCAATGTTGGTGCCGTTGAGAACGACCTGCAGCAACAGCCCCAGCCCTGCCCTGCCGAGACCGATCAGCCAGCCCAGCAGGGCATAGTTGGCGAGCGCGAACGGCGCTCCCAGCATGCGGATGGTGAAGTAGCGTTCCGTTGCGTCGGCGACAGCCTCGCCCGGCGCCATGAACCAAAGGCCGGCCCAGAGAATGAACGGAATGAGCGCGATCATCGCCAGACCGCCTGCAAGCGCGATCAATAGCGCCCGGAACAGGATCGCCTGCTTTTCCTTCTCATCCTCGCGCCCGACGGCCTGCGCCGTCAGGCCGGTAGTGCCGGATCGCAGGAAGTTCAGCGTGGTAAAGGCGACATCGATGATGATCGCCCCAACGGCAAGCCCGCCGATAAGCGCGGCACTGCCGAGCCTGCCGACAACGGCAGTATCGACCAGTCCGAGGATCGGCGTCGTCATATAGGCAAGCGTCATCGGCAGGGCGAGCCCGATCACCATGCGATGGGTGACGGCGAAGGGTCTGCCGATCCGATGCGACTCGATCGATTGTGTGGTGTCCATGAATTTGCGCTATCAGCAATTGGCAATGCCCACCACTGAAATCTGCCGCGCGCGCCGGCCGCTACTGGCAGAGCCTGTCAGGAGCGCCGGAAACTTGCAGACAGACCGAATGGCGCTATGAAATGGCGGCATGTCCCTTGCCGTTCTTCACCATCCCGATTTCCAGGCCGACCTTTCCCCGGGGCACCGATTTCCGATGGACAAATACGGGCTGATCGCGAAATTCCTGGTGGAGGACGGACTGATTGCGCCGGGCGAATTCATCGTGCCGGAACCGATCGAATTCGATCAGGCGGTGCTCGCCCATGACGCTGACTATGTGCGCCAGGTGTTCACCGCTTCGGTCGATGGCCGGATCGCCCGCGAGATCGGCTTCGACATCAGCCCGGCGGTCGCCATGCGGGCACGGCTTTCCTCCGGTGCAAGCCTGCTTGCCGGAAAGCTGGCGCTCGAACGGGGCATTGCCACCTCGACCGCAGGCGGCTCTCATCACGCAAGGCGGGCACAGGGTGCGGGCTTCTGCGTCTTCAACGATGTCGGCATCGCCGCGGCAAACCTGCTGTCGGCAGGCGAGGCAAAGCGCATTCTCGTCTTCGATTGCGATGTGCATCAGGGTGACGGCACGGCAGACATTTTCCGTAGCGAGGAACGGGTGACGACCGTCTCCATCCACAGCGAGAAGAACTATCCGGTGCGCAAGGTTGCCTCGACACTGGACATCGGCTTGCCGGATGATGTCGGGGACGATGCCTATCTTGAAGTCCTGCAGGATGCGCTTTCACAGGCGATTGCCTTTGGCGCGCCAGACCTTGTTTTCTACAATGCCGGGGTCGATCCGCATGAGGACGACCGGCTGGGCAGGCTGGCGCTGAGCAGCGAGGGGCTAGCCCGGCGCGACCGGACTGTGATCGGATTTTTCAGGCGGCACGGCATTCCTGTTGCCTGTGTGCAGGGCGGCGGCTATTCGAGCGATGCTGCTGAAGCCGCGCGCCGCCACACCATCATTCATCATGTGGCAGCGGAATTTGCGCCGTAATCAGCCCTTGAACTTCAGCAGGCGGGCGAGCAGGAACACAGGCACGACGATCATCGCGCCGTAGAGCAGGTATTCGCCGAACCGGCCAAAGGCACGGAAGCCCAACTCGTAGATACGTTCGAGAAAACCCGTGAAGGCATGCCAGACATCAATCGGCGTGTAGCCGATGGCGCTCATGATGATGCCGACGACCAGCGAGATGACGACGAGCTTGACGGCGGTGCGGCCCGGCGTGTCGCCGAGGAATTGCGTGAGTCTGTCAGCCATGGGGGCTCCCTCTCCTGCACTGCTGGATCGTTTCACCGCTAGGTGGAAACGATATATCTCGCCAAGCAACTGAATTCATTACGCATTTCGATTCTTCCGATTCCGTCAAAATCGAAATTGCTCCAAAGCAGGTAGGCGCTTCGGCAGGCCAAATCAAGACGAAAGCACCGGAGGTAGTCTTGCGGGCCTACTGAAACCCCGGCGGATCGACGATCCCGTCCGGACAGCCGGGATCGGTTTCAGGTGAAGCTTCCACCAGCGGGGCAAGGGAGGTCGCGGCATTGATATCGCCTGCAAGGCCCAGGGTGATCTCGACGATCATCTGGCGGTCCGAATCGGCGTCGCGCTTGCAGGAGATGCGCAGGCGGTCGCCCGTACCCCTGCCGAAATCGCGCTGGAAGGCATCACGGATGTCCTTGCCGGTCACCCGACGTCCCAGATTGGCATCGAACAGATAGGTCAGGCTGGAAGCGTTGATCCAGTCCATCAGCTTCACGGAATGGGCGTAATAGGTATCGATATCGCCGTCGCCATAACAGGTGCCGTGCTTTATCCATTCATGCTTGTGCAGGGAGGAACGCGTGCCCGGCATGACCGCTCGCAGTTTCTGCCAGACGGGTTCCGCGATGCGTGGCACGTCGAGTGCCCGCCAGTTGCCGCTCTTGTCGGTTTCCATCTCGGCAGCGCTGACGCCGCAATAGATGTTGCTGCCCGGCTGCGGCCACAGCCCGTGCAGGGAGAAACGGCCCCTGCCCTCGTCTGCGTCGCGGCATTCGGGCTTTCGCGGCGCTGTTTCGCAGAATGCCGGATGCCAGGAAAAGGCGAGAACATACTCAGTCTGCCCGGCCCCTCCCGAATCAGCATTGCCCGGGCCTGCATCGCTGCAGGCGGAAAGCGTGACGGCAAGCGCGAGGCTCGTGAAAACGCGAAACATGCTCAGGCCACCAGGTTGCGGCCGCCGATGTGGAAAACGCGGCCGCTGCCGAGCAGGACTGCGCTCAGTCTGTCCTCGCTGAACAGGCCGTCGAAGGCGGCATCGCGGATATTGAGGCCGCCGGTATAGGCGCCGAAAGATGGCAGGATCATCCGCGTTCCATCGGTCACGAAACACGGCCTGCGCACATTCTTGGTGCGCCGGGATATCTTGCCCGAGGGATGAAGGTGCCCGGCGATCTCGCCCGGCTGTTCGCCGGGACGCGGCTCGTGGCGGAAGGTCAGTGCGCCCATCAGCATTTCGCGCGCGCCGGTACCGCCGAGACTGGCCGGCGGCGAGGGATCGTGATTGCCGCAAATCCAGATCCATTCGCGGCCTTCTATGAGACTGTCCAGAACGTCGCGATCACGCCCGCTCAGACGCTCGAAGGCAACGGGATCGTGAAAGCTGTCACCAAGGGAGATGACACGCGCCGGGTTCCAGTGGGCGATGCGCTGGGCAAGCCGCGACAGTGTTGCTGCCGTATCATAGGGTGGGACGAACATGCCGCGAACAGCATGGGAGGACCCTTTTTCAAGATGCAGGTCGGAGACGATGAGCGTTGCTTCATCGGCCCAGTAGACGCAGCCCGCCCAGTCGCAGGTCAGCCGCTCGCCGGCGACGACCACATCAATGCAGGGTGCGCGTTCCTCCAAGGGTACCGCCTGTCTGGAGCCGGAAGCCAATCCCATCTGTATGCCGCATTTTCCTCGTTGCCGCTAATCAAGACCGGCCATCAGTTCTTCTTCCAGCTCGTCGGCTGCCTCTGCAAGCAGGGCATCCTGCGCCTCGCCCGCCACCGCTTCCCGCCCCACTTCCAGCATGATGGGGACTGCCAGCGGAGAAATGGCATCGAGCCTCTCGTGAACCACATGGCCCTTGATTCGCCTCAGCATATCGCCAAGGCGGCGCACATCCAACAGGCCGTAGGCCGCCTCCTGACGGGTTGCCTGCAGCAGAATGTGGTCGGGCTCGTGCTCGCGCAGCACATCGTAGATGAGATCGGAGGAGACGGTCATCTGGCGGCCGGTCTTCTCCTTGCCGGGATGGCGCTTCTCGATCAGCCCGGCAATGGTGGCGCAATGGCGAAAGGTGCGCTTGAGCATGAAGGATTCGTTCAGCCACACTTCGAGATCATCGCCCAGCATGTCCTCGTCGAACAGGGCGGACAGCGGCATTTCGCCTTTCTCGATCATCCGGCCGAAATCCCGCAGCCCCCAGATGCCGAGGGCATAATCGGTGGCAACGAAGCCGAGCGGCCTCGCCCTTGCCCGCTCCAGCCTGCGGGTCAACAGCATGCCAAGTGTCTGGTGCGCCAGGCGGCCCTCGAAGGGATAGGCAATCATGTAGAACTTGCCGCCACGGGGAAACGTCTCGATCAGGAGATCGGTTCTGGCCGGCAGGATGGAGACCCGCTTCTGGATGCGCAGCCAGTCGGCCACCTGCTGCGGCAAGCGGTGCCAATCCCCGGGACTGGCAAGCATGGTGCGCACCTGATCGGCCAGATAGGTCGAAAGCGGAAACTTGCCGCCGGCATAGGCCGGCACCTTGGCGTCGGTGCCGGGCGCATTGGAGGCATAGCACTCGTTTTCGCGGATACCCTCGAAGCGCAAAGTCCGTCCGGCGAACATGAAAGTGTCGCCCGCCACCAGCGATTCCAGGAAATACTCCTCGATCTTGCCGAGCACCGGTCCGCCACGGAGCGCAACGCCTGAACCTCGTGAGCGTACGAGGCGGACGTTGAGCATCGGCATCTCGACGATGGTGCCGACGTTGAGGCGATACTGCTGGGCGATGCGCGGATGGGCGACGCGCCAGGTGCCGTCCTTCGTCTTCCTGATCTTGGAATAGCGCTCGTAGTTGGCGAGCGCGTAGCCGCCGGTCGCAACAAAATCGACGATCCGGTCGAAGGTCGCCCGGTCAATGTGCCTGTAGGGCTCGGCGGTGCGGATCTCGGCCAGCAGCTCATCAGCGTTGAACGGTTCGGCGCAGGCCATGCCGAGCACGTGCTGGGCAAGCACGTCGAGACTGCCTTCGCCGATGGGCGGCGAATCCTGCGCGCCAAGATAATTGGCGTCGAGGGCGGCGCGGCACTCCATCACCTCGAAGCGGTTGGCGGGCACCAGGATGGCGCGGCTCGGCTCGTCCATGCGGTGATTGGCGCGGCCAACACGTTGGGCAAGGCGCGAA
>JAMLIH010000055.1 GCA_023954255.1 Phyllobacteriaceae bacterium
GCACCGCGATCGAGGCGTTGCGCATGATCTGGTATTCCTTGTCGGTCAGCGTCAGCGCCGGGGCGACGGTGATCGAATCGCCGGTATGCACGCCCATCGGGTCGATGTTCTCGATAGAGCAGATGATGATGCAGTTGTCCGCCTTGTCGCGGACGACCTCCATCTCGTACTCTTTCCAGCCGAGCACGGATTCCTCGATCAGCACCTCGGTGGTCGGCGAGGCGTCGAGACCGTTTTCGACGATCTCGAAGAATTCGGCCTTGTTGTAGGCGATGCCGCCGCCAGTACCGCCAAGGGTAAAGGACGGGCGGATGATGGCGGGAAGGCCGACAAAGGACAGCGCGTCGGAGGCAATTGCCAGCGCGTGGGCTTTGTAGCGTTCCTTGCGGTCGGTTTCGCCGGCAGCCCATTCCTTCTCGAAATCGGCGAGCGCGGACTTCTGTGCTTCAGCGTCCCCGGCTTCCGCCTTGATGCGGGCAGCCTCGGCGGCGTGGCGCTCCTTGTCGAGCGTCTTGATCTCGGTGGCGTTGGCAAGCTTGGAGCGCGGCGTTGCAAGGCCGATGCGCTCCATCGCCTCGCGGAACAGCTTGCGGTCTTCCGCCTTGTCGATGGCCTTGGCATCGGCGCCGATCATCTCGACATCCCATTTGTCGAGCACGCCCATCTGCTTGAGCGAGAGGGCGCAGTTGAGCGCTGTCTGTCCACCCATGGTGGGCAGCAGCACCAGCTTGTCGTTCGGCCGCTCGGTACGCTCGCGCTCGATGATGCGGGCAACCACATCCGGCGTGATCGGCTCGACATAGGTGGCGTGGGCGAGATCGGGGTCGGTCATGATCGTCGCCGGGTTCGAATTAACCAGAATGATCCGGTAGCCCTCGGCCTTCAGCGCCTTGCAGGCCTGGGTGCCGGAATAATCGAACTCGCAAGCCTGTCCGATGATGATCGGCCCCGCCCCGATGATCAGGATGGAATCAATGTCTTGGCGTTTCGGCATCGTGTCGTTCCGGCGGGTTGCCCGTGTGCAAAGGGGCATGAAAAACCGGGCAGCAGGCGCTGTCCGGCAGGTATCAATCAGCTATCTGGCTAGGCCCGCCTTATAGGGTAAAGCGGTGGGCGATGTAACCCCGGAAATGCGTGCTTCAAGCGGAATTAACAGGACTGCATCGGGGTGCTTGTGCTGTGCTTCGCCATCTTGTCGTTTGCAAGCGAAGGTAAATGTGCTTTACCTATCGCAACAATGGGCAAACCCACGTCTGACTACGGGCAACAGATGCAGGAGCAAAGGGAAGATGCGTTGGAAAGGCCGGCGGCGTAGCACTAACGTCAACGACATGCGGGGCAGCGGCGGCGGTGGCGGCATGTTCCGAATCCCATCGGGCGGCGGCGGCACCTTCCGCATTCCCACCGGCGGGAGTGTGCGCCCGGTGCGCTCGGGCGGCATGGGTTGCGGCACGCTGATCGTCATCGGCCTGATCCTGTGGGCTCTGGGGCTCAATCCTCTCTCGATTCTGGGCGGTCTTGCAGGCGGCGGGCTGGGCGGCGGCCTTGGCCCCTCCATTTCACCCCAGCAGACACCGCAAGTGAACCGCCAGACGGGTACCGGCGGGCGTGACGATGAAATGCGCGAGTTCATGGAAGTCATCATGGGCTCGACCGAAGAGGTCTGGGACGACATCTTCCGCGCCTATGGCAAGCAATATCCCCATCCGAGGCTGAACCTGTTCGACGGTCAGGTACGTTCTGCCTGCGGGCTTGCCTCGGCTGCTGCCGGTCCGTTCTACTGTCCGGGCGACAGCCAGGTCTATATCGACCTTTCCTTCTACCAGACGCTGGCGCGCCAGTTCGGTGCCAAGGGCGATTTCGCCCAGGCCTATGTGCTGGCGCACGAGGTCGGCCACCATGTGCAGAACATCATCGGCGTGCTGCCGGAGTTCAACCGCATGCGCCAGAGCATGGGCAAGCTGGAGGTCAACCAGCTTTCGGTGCAGGTGGAACTGCAGGCCGACTGCTTTGCCGGCGTGTGGGGCCATTATGTCGCCAAGCAGGGCTGGCTTGAGCGAGGCGACCTCGAAGAGGCGCTGGTTGCGGCAAACCAGATCGGCGACGATGCGATCCAGAAACGCACCCAGGGCTATGTGGTGCCTGAAGCCTTCAACCACGGTACTTCGGAGCAGCGCCGCCGCTGGTTCGAGCGCGGGTTTGAATCCGGCCGTATCGAGGCTTGCGATACCTTCAACGCCAGAAGCCTGTGACTTCTCACAGCAGGGTTGAGGACAGCCGCCCGGCAGAAATGACACAACGGGCAGACCGGCAGGATTTTCCCTATCCGCGGCGCCGGGTGATGCGCTGGTTTCTGCGCAGTCTGGCGCTGCTGGCCTTCAAGCTGGTGGGCCGGCTTGAGGTTCGCGGCAGCCAGAACATGCCGGCCGAAGGCCCGGTCATCCTGGCGGCCAATCATTTCCACTTTGCCGATCCGGTGGCGCTGCTGAGCCTGACCCGGCGGCAGGTGGAGTTCGTCGGCGGCTTCCGCTTTCCCAATGCGCCGTTTATCGTCAAGTTCATTCCCAGCCTGTGGGGCTATTTCCCGGTGCGGCGCGGCGCCTATTCGCGCGCCTCGCTCGACTACTCGGTTGCCGTGCTGCGCAAGCGGGGCGTCGTCGGCATCTTTCCCGAAGGCGGTTCCTGGGCACAGGTATTGCGGCCGCCGCGCGGCGGGCTCGGCTACATAACGATGGAATCCGGCGCGCGCATCGTTCCCGTCGGCCTGACGGGATTTGAAAACCTGTTCAGGCAATGGCGGCCGAAACTCGTCATCGCCATCGGCGAGCCGCTCGAGATGGACCTGCCGGAAAATCCGCAGTCGCTCAGTCATGGCGAGCGCAAGGAATCGTATGAGGCTATCGGCGAACAGGTAATGCGGGCGATCGCAGCCCAGCTTCCCGAACACTATCACGGCGTTTATTCACAGGATGTGGAAAGCCGCAAGGCAGCACAGGAAGTTTCCGCCTACCCGTTTGACCGGGCCGACATGCGGGGTATGTAGAGAGGGGAGCAGCGGCGTCTCTGCCGCCGGGGGACCGGCAGCGCCCGAATGACAGGAAACCAGGGTACGAGGAAAGTACAAGGGTGAGGAAGTTCTTCAAGACGCCAAAAGGGCGGCGGGTCGCGTGGTACCTCTACGATTTCGGTAATTCTGCCTATGCCGCCGTCGTGCTGCTGGCGGTCTATTCAGCCTATTTCAAGCAGGGGGTGGTCGGCGGCGCCGAAGGCACCAAGCTTTGGGGATTTTCCGTTGCCGCGGCGATGGTCGTCGTCGCGCTGATCTCGCCGGTGCTCGGCACCCTGGCCGACCATTTCGCCGTCAAGAAGCGCATGCTGGCGATCTTCACCTTTCTGTCGGCCGGCTTTACCGGCTGCCTGTTCTTCGTCGAGAAGGGCGATGTCTTCACCGGCATGGCGTTTTTCATTCTGGCCGAGATCGGCTACCGCGCGGCGCAGGTTTATTACGACGCCTTTCTGACGGAGATCGCCGACCGGCGCGACTACGGCCGTACGTCCGGAAACGGATGGGCGATCGGCTCCATCGGCGGCAATATCTGCCTGATGATCGTGCTGCCGCTGGTGGTGATCTTCGACAGCAATTTCGTGCTGCGGCTGACGCTGGTGATCACGGCAGCCTATTATCTGCTCTTTACCCTGCCGCTCATCCTGTTTGTCGAGGAACGTGCCGAGCCGACGGCGCTGAAGCCGGGCGAAAGCGTGTGGACACTGGGCTTCAAGCGGCTTTGGCGCACGCTGAAGGAACTGGGCAATCACCGAGAATACTTCAAGTTCATGGCTTCCTTCATCCTTTACAATGACGGGGTGATGATCGCGCTCAATTTCGCGGCGATCATCGGTGCCGTACTGTACGGGTTCGGCCAGGAGCAGTTGATCATCCTCATCCTTCTGGTCGGGGTTGCCAACATGCTTGGCGCCTGGGCATTCGGCGAGATGAGCCAGCGCCTGAGCGGGCGGGTGGCGCTTTTCGCCTCCATGGTCTGCATGATGCTGGCCGTGCTGTGGCTTCAAACCAATTTCACCGGATGGATATTCTTCGTCATCGCCGGCATGGCGGGCTTTGCCATGGGCGGATTGCAATCGGTCAGCCGCAACATGGTCGCCAAGCTGGCTCCGGCAGGAAAGAGCGCGGAGTTCTTCGGCCTGTTTGCGGTCGCCGGGCGCTCCTCCTCGGTTGTCGGGCCGGCGCTGTTCGGCTGGCTGATCGCCGATTCCACGGCGAAGTACATCGCAGACGGCATGGAGGCGGCGGAGGCCGAACAGGTGGCAACGCGCCTTGCCCTGTTCGTGGTCATCGGCTTTGTTGCCGCAGGCGGGCTGATCCTCTATTTCGTGCGCGAGGAACAGCCGGTCAGCGATGCTGTCGGTGCGAAAGCCTGACGGCCCTTATTCGGCCAGCAGTTCCATTCCCTTGCGCTCGCGCATCAGGTTGACGAAGCGGCGGAACAGATAGTGGCTGTCCTGCGGTCCGGGCGATGCCTCGGGATGGTGCTGGATCGAGAACACCGGTCTTCCTGCAAGCGAGAGACCGCAATTGGAGCCGTCGAACAGCGAAACATGGGTCTCGGTGACGCCCTCGGGCAGGCTGCCGCTTGCAACGGCGAAGCCATGGTTCATCGAGACGATCTCCACCTTGCCGGTGGTGTGGTCCTTGACCGGATGGTTGGCGCCGTGATGGCCCTGATGCATCTTCTCGGTCTTTGCGCCCAAAGCAAGCGCCAGCATCTGGTGGCCGAGGCAGATGCCGAAAACGGGAATGTCCCTTTCCAGCACGCCGCGGATCATCGGCACTGCATATTCGCCGGTGGCAGCCGGATCGCCCGGCCCGTTGGAAAGGAAGACGCCATCGGGATCGTGCGACAGGACTTCCCCGGCCGTTGCCTGGGCCGGCAGGACGGTAAGCTTGCAGCCCAAACCCGCCAGCAGGCGCAGGATGTTGCTCTTCACGCCATAGTCGACCACGACCACGTTGAAGTCCGTCGCCGCCTGTTCGCCATAACCCTCGTCCCACTGCCAGGGGGTCTGGGTCCAGTGCCCGGTCTGGCCGCTGGTGACCTCCTTCGCCAGATCGAGACCTTCCAGCCCGTGCCAGGCGGCGGCGCGCTTTTTCAGTGCCGCGATGTCGAACTTGCCATCGGGATGATGGGCGATAACGGCATTGGCGAGGCCCTTCTCGCGAATATGGGCGGTTAGCGCGCGGGTATCGATGCCGCACATGGCGATGATGCCGCGCGCCTTCAGCCAGTCGTTGAAATGACGGGCCGAGCGATAGTTGGAGGGATCGGTGATGTCGGCCTTGAAGATTGCACCGACGACGCCCGAGGCTGCTGCCGGATTGAAGGTTTCGAGATCCTCGTCGTTGGTGCCGATATTGCCGATATGGGGAAAGGTGAAGGTGACGACCTGGCCGGCATAGGAGGGATCGGTGAGGATTTCCTGATAGCCGGTGATCGCGGTGTTGAAGCAGACCTCGGCTTCCGCGTCGCCGCTCGCGCCCGCGCCCTGGCCCTCGATCACCGTGCCGTCGGCCAGAACCAGCACCGCCGTCGGCGCCGGTGTCGTCCAGCCCGGCGTGCCGGCGGGTGTCTTCGCGGTGGCGTCTTTGGTCAGCGTATCGGCCATGGCAGGTTTCTCCGTGGGCGGGAAGAGCGGCGGCATGCCGGCAGCTTCCGCGCAACTGTCAGCACCGGCGTTCGCGGGCGGCTTGCTTCGAGCGTGATTGCGGCTGAAGCGGCTCAATAGTATCGTAAGGCAGCGCGGTCAACCTCGCTTTCCAGGCTTTCCCCGCTGTCATCAACTCTTTGAGCGGCCAGTTGAGCTTTGGCGACGGCTGGCCCATAAGTGCGGGAATTTTACGCTGTTTCAGACAAGGCTCCAGAAGGACAGACAGTCATGTTGCGAGAACAGATCGCCGACTCAATGAAGGCGGCCCAGAAGGGCCAGGACAGAAAGCGCACTTCCACCTTGCGGCTCATCCATGCCGCAATCGTCGACCGCGACATTGCCTTGCGCGGCAAGGGCAAGGACAGGGCCGATGATGAGGAGGTGCTCGACATCCTCGCCAAGATGGTAAAGCAGCGCGAGGAATCCTCCACGCTCTACACCAAGGGCGGCAGGCAGGATCTTGCCGAGCAGGAACTGACCGAGATCGGCATCATCAAGGAATTCATGCCCGAACAGCTGGACGATGCCGAGCTCGACGGTGTCATTGCCGAACTTGTCGAGGAGACCGGCGCGCAGTCGCTGCGGGACATGGGCAAGATCATGGGCCTGTTGAAGGAGCGTTATCGCGGACAGGTGGACATGGGCAGGGCCGGCGCGAAGCTGAAGGAAAAGCTGGGCTGAGGAAGCCGCAGTTATCCGGCCCAACGCCGGGCAAAAAAACTGCCCGGCCTGACCCACTCAAACCGGGCAGTATGTGAAAAAGCCTGTGCGTTCGAACCCACTTCGAGACCAGCCAGTACTTTTTCACCACAAGTTCAGCATGTAGTTGGAGTCTTCTGCAACCCCCAAAATTGAGGGAGTAGGCAGTATTGATTGCGATCAGGGCGAGCTATAGTCATTTATTTCGCCTTTTGATTGCAGGAAATGAGGCCGGAAAGGCGGTTTTCCGGTTGCCGCTCTGCTGCGTCAGAACGAGATCAGCCTGTGCTTGGTTGCCTCGTGGATTGTCTGGGCGATGGTGACGCAGCCGAGCTTGTGGCGTGCCGATTTGAGATAGTCGCGGACGGTGTGTTCCGACAGTTGAATGATGTCGGCAACCGAGGCGCAGTCCTTGCCGCGTGCAGTCCAGTAAAGGCATTCGATTTCCCGCGGTGCAAGCGACGGTCCGGTATCGGTGCCATAGACCTGGCGCACCGCCTTGCGGTGGAGCACGCCGCCGATCTGGACGAGCATTTCACGTTCGCAGCCGATTTTGCTTTGCCAGTTCTCCTCGTCCATGTTCGAGGTGACCGAGAACAGGGCCTTGCGCTGTGCGCGGTCGTTGAGCGGAACGGAGAAGCCGGTGCGTCCGATGCCGTGTTCAAAGGCATCCTTAAAGAATGTGTCGTGCCGGTCGCTCTTTCGCTCCAGCTCCGACCAGAAAAAAGGCTCGCTACGGTGAAAGCCGTCGAGAATGACCGGGTCGATTTCGAAATATTCCTTTTCAAGGTAGTAGCCCAGCCACGAGTAGGGGTAGGTCGCCTTGAAATAGGGCATGTCGGTTGGGGCGTTGGTGCGGTGTGCGAGGTGATAGACCGCGTGCTCGTACTGCCCGATGTCGCGGATCAGGCGCACGGCTTCATCCATGTCCTGCTCATCGATGATGTTGAGCAGCAGTTCCGACCTGCTGCTGCCTCGCGTGTTCACTGGGTGCCCCTTGTGTTCATCCGTTCCCGCCATACCGCATGCCGAGCCGCCAGGTCCTGCCTGGCAACTGATGGCTCACACCGGTAGATCGGCTGACAACAAACATGATAATCCCGCCCACCCGGTGCCGGTTGCGTGCCGGCCCCACACCGTCCGCAACCCTGGTACTGCATAATACATGCCTGTAGAAATTCATTGTCGATTCAATGACAGGCAAAAGCAAGCAAGTCGGCACGCCGTTTGCGGCGATTTGCCTTTTCCCGGAGCCAATCGCACCGGGAAAGTAAGATTTTGTACAGACCGGGCAGGCGGCAAGATCGGCGCGGCTGCGGACGGTGGAGCGGCGCTGGCAGCAAGGGCGGTTTGTTCCCAAAAGCCTGCATTGCGTTCCTGCGACAGGAAGCGGTACAATTACCTCTTTCACCCGCAATTTCCGGATACGCCACACGGCCATGCGTTTTCCCGACTCCTTTCTGGACGAAATCCGAGACCGTCTTCCGATATCGGAAGTCATCGGCAAGCGTGTGACCTTCGACAAGAAGAAGACCAATGCGGCGCGGGGGGACTACTGGGCGTGCTGCCCGTTTCACGGCGAAAAAACCCCGAGTTTTCACTGCGAGGACCGCAAGGGGCGTTATCACTGCTTCGGCTGCGGTGTTTCCGGCGATCATTTCCGGTTCCTGACCGAACTCGACGGAATGAGCTTTCCCGAGGCTGTCGAGCGGTTGGCCGACCAGGCGGGCCTGCCAATGCCGGTCATGGACAAGCGGGAGCAGGAGCGCGAGCAAAAGCGCGCCACGCTGTTCGACGCCATGGAAATGGCGACGGCATTCTTCGAGCAAAAGCTGCAGTCGGCCGAGGGCGCGCCGGCGCGCGCCTATCTGCGCGAGCGCGGACTCAGTGCCGAAATGCAGAAAACCTTCCGCATCGGCTTTGCACCGGACAGCCGCAATGCTCTCAAGGAACATCTTGCCGCCAACGGCATCAAGCCGGAGCAGATGGAAGCCTGCGGGCTGGTCATTCACGGCGCGGAGATCGCGGTTTCCTATGACCGCTTCCGCAACCGGATCATGTTTCCGATTCCCGACGCCCGCGAGCGGGTGATCGCCTTCGGCGGTCGGGCGCTCAGCAGCGACGTGCCGGCGAAGTACATGAACTCGCCGGAAACCGAACTCTTTCACAAGTCCAATGTTCTCTACAATTACGCGCGGGCGCGCCGCACGGTACACGAACGCGGCCAGGTGATCGCCTGCGAGGGATATATGGATGTCCTGGCGCTGCATGCGGCGGGCTTTCCCAATGCGGTGGCGCCGCTCGGTACCGCGCTGACCGAGCGCCAGATGCTGCTGCTTTGGCGGCTGCATGGCGAGCCGGTACTGTGCTTCGATGGCGATGAGGCTGGCGTCAAGGCGGCCTACCGGGCGATCGACATGCTGCTGCCGGGGCTTGAGGCCGGCCGCTCGGCGCGGTTTGCCCTGCTGCCGGAAGGGCTCGATCCCGACGACCTGATCCGTCAGGAAGGTCCCGAGGCGATGGGCGAGGTGCTCGCCGGTTCGGTGCCGCTGGCGGAAATGATCTGGAACCGCGAAACCGCAAGCGGGCTGTTCGACACGCCGGAGCGCAAGGCGATGCTGGAAAAGCGTATCCGGCAGGTTGTCGGTGCGATCCGCGAGCCGAGCGTGCGGCGCCACTACGAGCAGGACATGACCGACCGGCTGGCGGCCTATTTCAGTGCGGGCACGTCCGGGCCGGATGGCTGGAACGGTGGCGGCAATGGCGGGAAATCCCGGCACAGGACAGGGCAGGGCGCGGGCCGCCGGGAAAGCGGCCTCAAGGGATCGCGGGGCGTCGTCGTCGCCTCGCCGGCGCTGCTTTCAACGGGCATTTTCAGGAAGGGCAAGACCCATGTGCCGCTGCGCGAAGCCGCGCTGGTGATGGGTGCCTGCAACCATCCCGCGATCATCGAGTCGTTCTTCGAGGAGTTCGTTGGCCTGCCACTGTCGTCGCAAGGTGCGGAAAGCCTGCGCCAGTGGCTTGTCGACCTTCATGCGGAATGTGCCGGCAGGCAGGAGGCGATGACCCACGCCACGATCAGCGCAAGGCTCGAAGGCTCGCCCCACGCGGAAGCCGCACACCGCATGGATGCGCAGCTTGCCCAGAACCGCATCTGGCAGTTCCGCTCAGATGCTGCTTTCGAGGATGCCCTGGAGGGCTGGCGCCAGGCCTATACGCTGCACATGCGCGCAAGGGCGCTGCGCAACGAGTTGAAGGCGGCGGAGCTTGCGCTTTCCGACGATGACAGCGAGGAAAATCAGGAGCGGCTCAATACCATTCGGGCGGAGATCGAGCGGGAGGAGGGGACGGAGGCGCTGATCGACGGATTCGGTCTGTCCTCCGGCAGGCCGATGAAGGCGCTTTGACGGAAATTTGGCCGAAATGTACGTATTTTGCCGGTTTGACGCTTGAAAATCCGCAAAAGAGCGCCACCTAAATAAGGCATTTTCAGCTTGACCTTTCGGCTACGAAAAGGAATCAGGGTAAGACAGGGAAGGCGGGCGCGGAGCGGCAGTCGCGAAACCGTTTTTCGATGCCTGTCCCAGGGAGGGACCCAAACCGGGCAAGATGCTGATTTTGCAGGTTTAAGACCGGGTTAACCATGGCGGCTGTACCTGACCAGGATGGTAAATGTACGATTCGCGGCAAGAACTCAAACAGGCATTCTCACGGCAGCCGGCGTTCCGGCGCATCCAATACGCAGAAATAACAACCGAACGGGCACGATGGTTTGACCGCCACACGGCAGGGTAAACCTTGATGACAACCGCACAATCACCGGCAATCCGGTGAGGCAGGAAATACCATATGGCTAGCAAGACCACCAAGAAGAGCGCACCGGCCAAGAAGGCGGAAGCCGAGGAAGAAAAAAAGGCTGCTTCCAAGGCCGCCAAATCCGGGGCTGCCAAATCTGGTGAAAAGGCCGTGACCGCTGCAAAGGCGGAAACCAAGCCTGCCAAGAAGCCTGCCAAATCCGCAGCCAAGAAGGACGACGCGTCCGAGGGCGGTGAGCAGGAGAGCAACGAAGCCACCCTGCTCGACCTTTCCGCCGACAAGGTGAAGAAGATGATCAAGGCCGCCAAGAAGCGCGGCTATGTGACGATGGACGAGTTGAACTCCGTGCTGCCGTCCGAGGAGGTTTCCTCCGAGCAGATCGAGGACACGATGTCGATGCTCTCCGACATGGGCATCAACGTCGTCGAGGAAGAGGATCTCGAGGAAGACAACGAATCCACCGATATCGCCACCACCACGGGCAACGAGGTCGCAACCGCCAAGAAGCGCGAGCCGACCGACCGCACCGATGACCCGGTGCGCATGTATCTGCGCGAAATGGGAACGGTCGAACTGTTGTCGCGCGAAGGCGAGATCGCCATCGCCAAGCGCATCGAGGCCGGCCGCGAGACGATGATCGCGGGCCTGTGCGAAAGCCCGCTGACCTTCCAGGCGATCATCATCTGGCGCGATGAACTCAACGAAGGCAACATTCTGCTGCGCGACATCATCGATCTCGAAGCCACCTATGCCGGCCCCGAGGCCAAGCAGGCGCCGGCGATCCAGCGCCCGGCCGAGGACGCCGAGGCCAAGAAGCCCGAGGAAGAACAGCCGAAGCGGGCTTCAAGCGAGGATTCCGACGATCCGCTCGCCGAGGGCGAAGGGGAAGGCGAGGGCGAAGAGGAGGATGACGAGGACGACGACGAAAACGCCCTGTCGCTTGCCGCCATGGAGGCCGAACTCAAGCCTCAGGTGATCGAAACCTTCGACACCATCGCCGACACCTACAAGAAGCTGCGCCGCCTGCAGGACCAGCTTGTCGAAAAGGCGCTCGACAACAAGTCGCTGTCGCCGGCCCAGGAGCGCCGCTACAAGGAACTGCACGAAACGCTGGTTACCTCGGTCAAGTCGCTGTCGCTCAACAACAACCGCATCGAGGCGCTGGTCGAGCAGCTTTACGCGATCAACAAGAAGCTGGTCAGCCTCGAGGGCAAGCTGCTGCGGCTGGCTGAATCCCACGGCGTACCGCGGGAGGATTTCCTGCAGGAGTATTACGGTTCGGAACTCGATCCGAACTGGAACCGCCGGGTCTCAAACCTGTCGGGCAAGGGCTGGAAGCCGTTCTACAAGGCGGAAGGCAAGACCATCAAGGAAATCCGCTCCGAGATCCAGATGCTGGCATCGGAAACCGGACTTGAGCCTTCGGCCTTCCGGCGCATCGTTCACAAGGTGCAGAAGGGCGAGCGCGAGGCGCGCCAGGCCAAGAAGGAGATGGTCGAAGCCAACCTGCGCCTCGTCATCTCGATTGCCAAGAAATACACCAATCGCGGGCTGCAGTTCCTCGACCTGATCCAGGAAGGCAATATCGGGCTGATGAAGGCGGTCGACAAGTTCGAGTACCGCCGCGGCTACAAGTTCTCGACCTATGCGACGTGGTGGATCCGCCAGGCGATCACCCGTTCGATTGCCGACCAGGCGCGCACGATCCGCATTCCCGTGCACATGATCGAGACGATCAACAAGATCGTGCGCACGAGCCGCCAGATGCTGCACGAGATCGGCCGCGAGCCGACCCCGGAAGAACTCTCCGAGAAGCTTGCCATGCCGCTGGAGAAAGTGCGCAAGGTGCTGAAGATCGCCAAGGAGCCGATCTCGCTCGAAACGCCCATCGGTGACGAGGAGGATTCGCATCTCGGCGATTTCATCGAGGACAAGAACGCGCTGCTGCCCATCGATGCGGCGATCCAGGCCAATCTGCGCGAGACCACGACGCGGGTACTCGCCTCGCTCACCCCGCGTGAGGAGCGCGTGCTCAGAATGCGCTTCGGCATCGGCATGAATACCGACCACACGCTGGAGGAAGTCGGCCAGCAGTTCTCGGTGACCCGCGAACGTATCCGCCAGATCGAGGCCAAGGCGCTCAGGAAGCTGAAGCATCCCAGCCGGTCAAGGAAGCTCAGAAGCTTTCTGGATCAGTAGGTGAGGTGCGCGCCATCCTGAACAGCAAAACCCAGAGTCGTATTGGTTTGGTATCTGTACTAGGGGTTTGCTGAAAACTTGTCAGATGACATTTTTGAATTGAATATCGATGAGAAACTGCGGCCCAGAGTGTGTCGTAGGCTAGGTATCCCCTTGAGATGGGATCAAGCTGTTGATTCGCTGCCTCGACCGAATATCTTTTCATTCGGTGGTCTGTTTGCGATAGCATGCATAGGATACAGGCATATTCGACCCAAAAAAATTGGTGATCGGTGTGGTTTTGAACCAAGTTGCTCCCGCTATGCGGAGCTTTCTTTTCGAGCGCATGGCTTAATACGAGGTGCGCGCCTAACAATATTAAGATTGAGACGTTGCAAATCTTCAACTGGGGGGTTGGACTTGCCACCGCTTCTGGATAAAGTGACGCCAGAAGAGTTGGGGGAAGAGCTATGCAGTACAAAGTTGAAACAATAGGCGCTGCTTTCAGCGACAAGGCCATCAACGAATTGTCAAATCACCTTACAGCACGTTCGGTGGACGGCTGGGAACTTCATACGGTTTTCTCAGTCGAGAAAAAAGGCTGTTTTGGTATAAGCGAAGGCCAAACCTATTTAGCTGTATATCGCAAACAATAGCGCCATTTTGAGGTTGCTCGCATATCGCAATTGTTTGCCCGGTTTTCTAGCATACCGGCTTTGTGCTATCTTTCTTTCATGAATGTGCCGCTTACCCACGCAGCTGAAGGGCTGGAACGACGCGCCTTCACCGTCCGCGATGTGATCCGGATGGTGGAGACAGGCGTGCTCGGGCGCGATGAACGCTTCGAACTCATCGGTGGGGAGATCGTGCCCATGAGCCCAAAAGGCATCCGCCACGAGCGGTTGAAAACATGGCTGAACCTTTATCTGGCAAGGAATTTGCCGGATTCTGTTCTGATGACACAGGAAACCACTCTCAAATTATCCGAAAACACCTTCACAGAGCCTGATTTCGTCATCTATCCGCGCGAAAGCGGGCTGGAGAACCTGTCGCCGGAAACCTGCCTGCTGGCAATCGAGATTGCCGATTCCTCGCTTTCCTACGATCTCGGCCGAAAGGCGCAGCTTTATGCGGAATTCGTCATCGCCGAACTATGGGTGATCGACGTTAACGCGATGACGGTGACCTGCCATGGCCGGCCGGCTGCGGAAGGTTACGGCACGGTGGAAACGCTGGACAGGCAGTCGGTTCTCCGGCCAGCGAACATTGCCGGTTTCGAAATCAGCCTGTCGGAGTATGCCTGAACCATGTCTTTTCTGAAGAAACTTTTCGGCGGCGGCAATGCATCGTCTTCCTCCCATGCAGCGGAGATGCATGAAGGCTATGTGATCACGCCGGCGCCGATGGCCGATGGCGGCCAGTACCGGCTGTGCGCGGAAATCCGCAAGGAGGTTGGCGGCGAGATGAAGAGCCACAGGCTGATCCGCGCCGACCTCTTTCCCACCGAGGACCAGGCCGCCGAGGCCGCCCGCTCCAAGGCCAAGCAGGTCATCAAGGAGCAGGGCGAGCGCATGTTCTCCTGACGGCCCGTTTTCCGTTCACGGCATGCACCGCATTCTCACCATCGCAACGCGCGGGCAGGGACTTTACGAGTTTACCGGCGAGGTGACGCGCTTGCTGCGCGAGAGCGGGACGGGCGAAGGCATGCTGACGCTGTTCGTTCGGCACACGTCGTGTTCGCTGCTGATCCAGGAAAATGCCGATCCCGATGTTCAGCGCGACCTGAAAGCCTTCTTTTCGCGCCTCGTGCCGCCGGCCGACGATCCCTCCATGAACTATCTCGTTCATACGCTGGAAGGCCCGGACGACATGCCGGCGCATATCAAGGCGGCGATGATGCCGGTTTCGCTGTCCATTCCCGTCATCGATGGCCGTATGGCACTCGGCACCTGGCAGGGCATCTATCTGTTCGAACATCGCGACCGCCCGCACGAGCGGCAGGTGGTGGTGCAGTTGATTGGCGGGTAAGGGGATAACGCGCCTGCCCTTCCCTCATCCTGAGCTTGTCGAAGGGCGAAGGATGAGGGAAGCCCCTGAGGGATCAGACGCGATCCGGCACTGGCTCTCTTTAGTCATCCTCGGGCTTGGGCCGAGGATCCAGTGCATAAGTTTGTTCTGGGTCCTCGGGACAAGCCCGAGGATGACTAACTGGCGGGCATCTGCGATGAAAAACTTATCCCCGCCCCAAATTCTTTCCCCTATCCTTGCCGCACTGTCACCGACACAAACGCCGGTCCGGTTTCGCTGCCGGGTGCCGGAGGTGGCAGCAGCGGAGCGTCCTGACCGCCGGAAGAAGGGCACCGCAGAGGGTACGGCTTTCCTGAGAACCGTTCCTTTCTGCGGGTGGATGCCGGGTCAGGGACCGGCTGCCTGAAGGAACCGGGGGCGGACTCGATGGTGCGGCGGGACGGTGCGCTGAAGAGCCCCCGCATACAACAAATCTCCGCAACCGGACGGCCACGGGCCGCGCACATGCCCCACAGGATTGGCGAAGGCCGTCCGGTGGTTTGTGTGTTTGTCAAAATGCCCCCATGCCACGGCGGCAAATGCAGCGCGTGAACGCTGAAGCACGCCCATCCTTCCGTCATTCCGGGTTCGCGGTTCCCGCGCCCCGCAATGACGAGGAAGGGCGAAGCGTGAACGGTCAGGCGTGCCTTCTTCTTCCCCGGAGGAGAAGATGCAGACCTAAGAATGACGCCGGTTATCAGCTGCGGGCGCAGTTGCGGCAGAAGGGTGTGTGGGGAACTGCCTCGAGCCGCTCGACGCTGATCTCCTCGCCGCATTTGACGCATTCGCCATAGGTGCCAGCTTCGATGCGGTCCATGGCAGCCTTGATGGCCTTGATCTCCTCAAGACCCGAAAGGCCCAGTTCCTCCATCACCTCGTCGCCCTCGGTCTCGACGGCATGCTCTTCCCAGTCGCGGCTCTTGGGGTCATCAAGGCTGTCCTCGATGTTTTCGAGCCGGTTCTCCAGATAGGCCAGGCGGCGCTCAAGGATTCCCCTGAATTTTTCTACGTCGATATGACTTTGCGGCATGCATTTCTCCTTTTGCCGGAAGACCCGGAACCCATCCCGGAATACCGACCGTAGTTTTCAGAACCGGCTTCAGCGTTGACATACATCAATGACATGTGCGGTCATGATGCGCAGATAAAGTGGGGTTTATGAGGGAAAGACAAGGATTGCAATGACAAACACCAGCAGTGATGAAACCGGGCGCAAGGACGCAGACGCAACCGCTGTGGACGCCGCCGCAGAAGCAACCAAAAAGGGCAAACCGGCAAAGGCCGGCGAAGCTGCTGTGGGGAAATCCGCAAAGCCGGCTGCCGCCGCGCCAGCCGCCAAAACAGGCAATGGTGCAGATGGCGCGCCGGCAAGAGACGGTGCCATGCCGGCCGGCAACGGGGCTGCCGCAAAGCTCGAGCAGATTCCCGGCAACCGCGACACGATCCGCCAGCTTTTCGAGACCGGCGAATACCCCTACAAGCGCAAGATCACCCGCAATCGGTATGAGCGCGAAAAGGCCGAACTGCAGGTCGAACTGCTCAAGGTACAGGAGTGGGTGAAGGCATCCGGGCAGAAGATCGTGCTGCTGTTCGAGGGGCGGGACGCTGCCGGCAAGGGCGGCACCATCAAACGCTTCATGGAGCATCTCAATCCGCGCGGCGCGCGCGTCGTGGCGCTCGACAAGCCGAGCGACCGGGAAAAGACGCAGTGGTATTACCAGCGCTATGTGCAGCACCTTCCGGCGGCCGGCGAAATGGTTCTGTTCGACCGCTCCTGGTACAACCGGGCCGGTGTCGAGCGGGTGATGGGTTTCTGTTCACCGCAGGACTATCTCGAATTCATGCGCCAGACGCCGGATCTGGAGCGGATGCTGGTCAGAAGCGGCATCCTGTTGTTCAAATACTGGTTCTCGGTGACCCAGGACGAGCAGCTTCGCCGTTTCAACTCGCGCGAGAACGAGCCGCTGAAGAAGTGGAAGCTTTCGCCCATCGACCGTGAGTCGCTTGACAAGTGGGGTGACTATACCGAGGCGAAGGAGGCGATGTTCTTCTACACCGATACGGCTGATGCGCCATGGACGGTGATCAAGTCGAACGACAAGAAACGCGCCCGGCTCAACTGCATGCGGCATTTCCTCAGCATGCTGCCCTATGCGGGCAAGGACATGCATGTGGTCGGCAAGCCCGATCCGCTGATCGTTGGCCATTCAAGCCATGTCATCGGCGGCAACGAGCACATTCTCGGCAGCACGCTGCATCCTGAAATGCGGAAATAACAGGAGGCCTGCCCGTCAGTCGACTGTCTGGATGCTGGCGATGTAGGAGATGATGTCCTGCAGCTGGATGATGTCGGTCTCGAAGACCGGCATGTCGGGGTGGCCGGACTCTATTCCCTCCGCAAACGCCTCCTCCAGCGCCTCGATCGGCAACCGCTTGGAGATCAGCCGGAAGGGCGGCGCATCGGGGTGGCGGCTCTCGTCGGTCAGCGTCACGGCATGGCAGGAGGCGCAGTTCTCGATCACCAGCCGGCGGCCATGGGCAAGCGGTTGCACCCAGGAAATCCAGGCGGCGATATCCTCGGCCTGCTTTTGGGTGATCTCGAAAGTCGGCATGTCGGTGTGTTCGGGAGAGGCCTGCTCGATCAGCATCTGGGCGATGGTTGCAACGGGACGGCGGTCCGACAGGCTCCAGAACGGCGGGGCGGCGGGACGCGGGCTTTCACCGGCAATACCGACTTCGTGACAGCGGGCACAGTTCAGCCGCGCCAGCGCCTCGCCGTGAAGAACAGCTTCACCGGCATCGGGTCCGGGCCTGACCTCGGCTGCCCCCGCCGGAATTGAAGCGGCTGCGAAAAACAAAATCCCCGCCGTCAGGATTTGTGCCAGACTGGTTTTTGGCTTGATCAAGGAAGTCTCCGTCTTTTGGCGATTCAGAACATCATGTCGCGTACCAGATTGGGAATGTACTGGATATCGGAAAGCGCATCCTTCAGCCTTGCGGTCTGGTTGCGGTCGAGCTGACCCAGATCGATGAAGTTGGTCGGCTTGCGGCCCGAACCGATCTCCCGTTCCTGGCTTTGCAGCATCAGTCCGAGCAGGAAGGCATGATGTTCGCGCAACCGGCCCAACAAGCCGACATCGCCCTTGTCGAGGGCAAGCAGGCCTGCAAGACGGTTCTGGGTGGCATGTACGGCAATGTTGTGGCGGATCGCCAGTGCCCGCGTGCCGGCAACCAGCGGAAACAGCGCGTGCAATTTGAGGTCAAGGCGATTGTTCTCACCGCGAATGCGGCCGAACATGTTGAACGGGCTCGCGACGCTCTCGACATTGGCGCCGAGTGCCTTTGCAAAGCCGACGTTCTGGCTGCCGGCCTCGTAGGCCTTGCGGAACAGGCGGATGGACAATTCGCGCCTGCCGTAAACGGCTGCCTGGTCGAAGAAGATGTCGACGTTCAGCAGGTTCTGCGGATTGGTATGGGAGACCCATTCCTCAAGCCTGCTTTCCCACAGCCCGACGGAACCGCGCCACTCGGCGTTTTTCGCCATGATGCCGCCATCGCAGAAGGGAATGCCCGCAGCGTCGAGTATGGCAGCCATGCGGTTGCCGAGTTCTGCAAACCATTTGTCCTCGGGGCCGCCGGGATCGCCCTTCTCGAAGATGATTGCGTTGTCCTGATCGGGCTTCAGCAGGCTTTCGCCGCGCCCGCCGGAACCCAGTACGATGACGGCATAGGGGCAGGGGGCGTCGCCATAACCGCCGGTCTTCATGTCGAGTTCGGCAAGAATGGTCGCCCGCTCTGTCATCGAGCGGATTTCCTCGGAAACGATGCGGGTGATCTTGTGGGAATCGAGATTTTCCTGAATGAGCGAATTGACCACAGCCGGCAGCGTGCCCCAGGCATTGGCAAGGTCGGCGGCATTCTCGGCTTCGCCAATGGCATCGTCGAGGGCGATTGCAGCATCGGAGCGCAGCTTCAGCAGATCGCGGGCCGAGATCATGCCAACCAGTTTCTGTTCTTCGTCGACGACGGCCAGATGGCGGTACTTCAGCCGGCGCATGCGCGACATTGCACGGTAGACGAAGGCGTTTTCGCGGATCGAGGCAAGCGGCCTGACGGCAACCGTACCGGCCTTCTTCTTCAGTGCTTCGGCGCCCGACTCGGCAATCTGGCGCATCACGTCGCGCTCGGTGACAATGCCGTAGTCGGAAAGCGGCTGGCCCGGTTGCGTCTTTTCGGCCACGAGCACCGAGGATATGCCTTTCGCCGTCATGGTTTTGGTTGCTTCAAGCAGGCTTGTCTGCGGCGCTACGACAACCGGGTTCTTTGCCATCATGTCGCCGACGGCGTGGCGATAGGCATAGGTGTCGTAGTTCTTGATGCCGCCCGACAGGACGGTGTCGGAAGGATCGACGACCGGGCGCTCCCAACCGGCCTCCTGGCCCTGCCTGAGACCTGCCATGGAGCGCATCAGGATGGCGCGTTCGGCCTCGGCGAGGGTGCGAATACCCCTTTCCTGCAGCAGGGGGACCAGTTTGAGAAAGATTTCACCTGCTGCCTGGGCATCGGACAGGGCGCTGTGGCGGTGTTCGACACGGATGCCGAACCATGCCGCAAGCTTGTCGAGCGAAGGATCGTGGAGGTCCGGAAGCGCGAGCGGGGCGAGATGGCGGATGCACAAGGAACGCGGCTTTTGCCAGGGCAGGCCGTGGCGCTGGGCTTCGGCGGCCAGAATGGTAAGGTCATAGGCGATGGTATGGCCAATCAGGACGCGGTTCTTGATGAACTCCAGCAGGCCCTGCCAGGCTTTCCTGATATCCGGCGCGGTGCGCAGCATGGCATTGTTGATGCCGTGGACGGCGGTCGAGGCGGATGGAATGGGAATACCCGGATCGACAATCTTGTCCATTACCGACTTGGTGTCGATTTTTCCGCGGTTCATGCGCAAAGCGCCGATCTGGACGATGCGCGCCTCGGAAGCGTCAAGGCTGGTGGTCTCCAGATCGAGCGCTGCTGCGTCAAGCGCCATCAGGGCGGTGGCACCGGTGGTTTTAGCCATTTGCTGCGCTTCCTTCCGTCGCGAAATTCATGAATCGATTTTTAACCAAATCCACAGATAATTTTAGAAAGATGACCAAGTTTCCGCCATACTCAATCGCTGTTGCGAGGCATGTCCGCCGCATCAACGGCTCAAATTGCATGTAAGGCAATTAATGGTGCGTGCTCATGTTATTCCGCAATGATCTGCGTCAAACCGGCAAACTTCAATCGCTGCAGCTGCTGCGCGCGATTGCGGTGCTGTTTGTCGTGGTCAGTCATTGTGCCCATGAACTCGTTTCCCTGCTCTCGGGCCGGGCGCTCAACTTCAACGAAAAGCTGTTCCCCGGCCATTTCGGCGTCGATCTGTTTTTCGTGATTTCCGGCTTCATCATGGTCTACAGCTGCTGGGACCAGTTCGGCCGCAGAGGCGCTCCGCTGAAGTATTTCACAAGGCGGCTGATCCGCATCGTGCCGCTGTACTGGGCGGCAACGACGCTGATGATCGCGGTGATCCTGCTCTCTCCGGCAACGGTAAAAACCGCCACCAACGACATCGGGCAATGGATTACTTCCTATCTTTTCTTGCCTTACCAGCGGGACGGCGACGGCATGATCCGCCCGGTATTGGGGCTGGGCTGGTCACTGCAGTATGAAATGCTGTTCTATTTAATGTTTGCGGTGTCGCTGTTCTTTTCACGGACCAGGGCGGTGGCCGGCCTTCTGGCCGCGCTGGTGGCGCTGGTTTTCGGGGCAAGCCTGCTGCGCTCGTTCTCAGGCGGGCAATCGGGAGCGCTTGTAACGTTTCTTTCCCATCCGATTATTCTGGAATTCGGCCTCGGCGCGGGGATCGGTTTTGCCTATTGCCGGGGATCGCGCATTCCAAAGCTGCTCGGGCTGCTGCTGGTCATCTTTTCCGGCGTCTTCCTGATGCAGATGCCGGGTTTCGACATGACGGTCGATTCCGCGCGTGCGGTGCTCTACGGAATTCCGGCCTCGCTGATCGTCATTGCCGCCGTCCTGCCGGAAGGCGACGATCAGGCGAGGCTCGCCCGTCCGATACTGGAAATGGGCGAGATTTCCTACGCGACCTATCTGGTGCATCCCTTCGTCGTCGGCGGCGTCAGCATGCTTTTCCGCAAGAGCGGGCTCTACGACGCGATGGATCCCGCCGGGCTGGTGGTAGGTTACACGATGAGCGTCGTCGCTCTCAGCATCATCATAAGCTATCTGGTGCACTACCTGTTCGACCTGCCGGTGACGGGGTATCTGCGCCGGATAAGCGGCGCGTTGTACGGCTCGCGGGCGCAACCTGCATAGGCCTGTTGGCCTGCATCCCCACATGAACGCGACATGAATGACCGGTTCCGGCACGGTTCAGCCGCGCCGGTGCATGGTGCATCCATCAGCTTCGGGCTGAGCCGGGGCGCAACAGAGAAAGGATGCAACCATGTTCAGCAAACTCATCAAGGGCGGCCTTGCTTCCGCCATCGTCGGACTTGGCCTCATTGCAGCTGCCCCGCAGGCAGCACTTGCCGGCCAGAGCAATTATGGCGTCACCATTCACGGCACCCATGGCTCGGTTCATATCGGCGGCATCAAGCACCGGCATCATGACCGGCGTTACGGCCACAACATCTGCCAGCCGGGTGAAGCGGTGTACAAGGCCCAGCGCAACGGCCTGCGCAATGCCCATGTCGACCGTGTCGGCAAACGCTATGTGGTGGTGGAAGGCAGAAAACGCGGCCAGCACGTCAAGATCGGCTTCGAACGCAATTCGCGCAATTGCCAGGTCGCCTGGATCGACCGTTCCCGTCACCACGGCTACCGCTACTGAAACCGAACAACCTCAATGCCAGCCAACCTTCCCAGTTGGTCCATGACTGGCACAGAAGACGCCGCGGAACCGACCGCGGCGTTTTCGTCTTTGCCGACGTTGTTTACTGGCGGATTTCCCAGGTTACCGAGACGGTGACCGAATAGGTATTCTCGCCGCCTTCAATCGGCACGGCATCGGCCATGACGGCTTCCGCCATCATCTTGCCGCGCGCCATGGGAGCCGGCCGGGGCATGTTGTAGCTTTCGCTGATCGAGAGGATCGGTCCGAGCCTTGCCCCGGCTGCCTCCAGCAGGGTTTCGGCCCGTGCAAGGGCATCCTTCATGGCGGCAGCGCGCGCCTTGGCGATTTCGGCCTTCGGATCGTCATTGCCGAAGCGGATGGATCCGCCGGTATTGACGCCAAGGGTGACCGCCCGGTCGAGCACTTCGCCGGTTTTTTCCAGATCGCGGATGCGCACCGTCAGATTGTTGGTGACCTGATAGCCGACGATGCGCGGTGGCTTCTGTTCCTCGCCGTTCTTCGGGCGGTCGTGAACGTATTTGGGATGGATGGCGAAATTCGAGGTCTGCAGGTCGCGCGCTTCGATGCCCGCTTCCTTCATGGCGGCGATCACTTCGGCCATGGCATCGTTGTTGGCCGACAATGCTTCACGAGCCGTGGCGCCTTCCCGCAATACGCCGAGTTCGAGGATGGCGAGATCGGGTGCCACATCGACGCTTGCCTCTCCCACGATGCTGATCTGCGGCACGGGTTTTTCATCGGCCCGCGCGGCGGCGCCAAACGGCGCGGCAGAGTGCACTGCGGGCAATACCGCCGGAGCGAGGAAAAGGGCTCCTGCAAGCATCAGGCTGGACAGGGGAAGCGTTGGTCTTGTCATCGGATATCCTTCCAAAAATATGACCGGGGGCACGGGTGCCCCCGGCCGAAGCGGGGCTGCGCCCAAGGCGGTACTGCCCGTCCGGGTAGTTGGGAATAAAGGCAAGGGTTTGTCGCAATGGCGGCAGGGGCATGAAATCCGTTTGTGCCGGCCTCTCGGGTGGTGTTTTCAGCCCTTTCGCCATGCACCGATGAGCAGACTAAAGCCGGGCGCGGCGAAGAGGCGGGCCTGCCGGCACTGGCCGTCTGAGTTCACCCGGACGGATGCGCCGGCAGCATCAAGGATGCCGTCTTCTGGTGCCTTGTCAGCGTTTTGCAAAACGGG
>JAMLIH010000056.1 GCA_023954255.1 Phyllobacteriaceae bacterium
GGTTTCCCGGATAAAGTGTTTGGGATAGGACTGGCGAATCGACAAGTGGGACAAGTCACATGCTGCGCACCGACACCGCGAAATCATTCCATCTGAAGGACTACAGGGCGCCGGACTATCTTGCGACGCGTGTCGGCCTGCGCTTCGAGCTTCATTCGGAACGGACTCGGGTAACGGCCACGGTGAGCTACGAGCGCAGCAAGACGGCGGATGGCGCCGCAGCACTGGTGCTGGATGGCGACGGACTGGAACTTGTGTCGGTATCGCTCGACGGTAACCCGCTTTCGCAAGACCGCTATTCAGCAACCCAGGACCGCTTCACGCTGCCCACGCCACCGCGCCGTTTCACGCTTGAGATCGTCACCGAAATCAACCCGTCGGCCAACACCGCCCTGTCGGGCCTTTACCGTTCGGGAGGCAACTACTGCACCCAGTGCGAGGCGGAGGGCTTCCGCCGAATTACCTATTTTCCCGACCGCCCGGATGTGATGGCCGTCTACACGGTGCGGCTGGAGGCCGATGAGCGGGAAGCGCCGCTGCTGCTGTCGAACGGCAATCCGGGCAAGACAGGCAAGCTTGCGGACGGACGCCATTTCGCCGAATGGCACGACCCCCATCCCAAGCCGTCCTACCTGTTCGCGCTGGTTGCCGGTGATCTCGGCTCGATTCATCAGGACTATGTCACCAGCGAAGGCCGCAAGGTGAAGCTCGGCGTCTATGTGCAGAAAGGCAAGGAGAACCAGGCGGGCTATGCGATGGACGCACTGGTGCGCTCCATGCGCTGGGACGAGGAAGTCTTCGGCTGCGCCTACGATCTCGACGTCTTCAACATTGTCGCCGTACCCGATTTCAACATGGGCGCGATGGAGAACAAGGGCCTGAACATCTTCAACGACAAATACGTGCTGGCGAGCCCCGAAACGGCAACCGATGGCGATTACGCGCGCATCGAGGGCATCGTCGCGCATGAGTATTTCCACAACTGGACCGGCAACCGCATCACCTGCCGCGACTGGTTCCAGCTCTGCCTGAAGGAAGGGCTGACCGTCTATCGGGATCAGGAGTTCTCAGCCGACATGCGTTCGCGCGCCGTCAAGCGCATCGAGGATGTGGGCCTGCTGCGTGCGCATCAGTTTCCCGAGGATGCCGGGCCGCTCGCTCATCCGGTACGCCCCGACCGCTATCGCGAAATCAACAACTTCTATACCGCCACCGTCTACGAAAAGGGCGCCGAACTGGTGCGCATGATCGCCACCCTTCTGGGCCCCGACCTGTTCATGAAGGGCATGCGGCGCTACCTGACGAAACACGATGGCGATGCGGCCACCATCGAACAGTTCATCGCCTGTTTCGAGGCGGTTTCAAAGCGCGACCTTTCCCGCTTTTTCCTGTGGTATACACAGGCAGGGACGCCGGTGCTGCATGTTGCCACCGAGTATGATCGCGGCCGCAGGACCTTTTCCGTCGATATCGAGCAATCGCAGGCACCGACCCCGGACCAGGCCCGCAAGAAACCGTTGCACATGCCGCTCGGCATCGGCCTGGTGGGCAGTGTCAGCCGGCAGGATCTGAAAGCCGAGAAGGTGACGGGCGCGGAGGATCGTGGGGGCATTTTCGAACTCAGCCAGCGCCGCCAGAAGATCACCTTTCACGGCATCGGGGAAAAGCCGGTTCTGTCGATCAACCGCGGCTTTTCGGCGCCGGTGGAGATCGACTACCGCCATTCCGACCGCGAACTCGGCCTGCTGGCAGCCCACGACAGCGACCTGTTCATGCGCTGGCAGTCCTTCCGCCTGTTCGCGTCCCGGCAGATTTTTGCCGCAATGCGCTCGCTTGCCCGCCGCAAGAAGCCGGTCTGGAAACAGGACTTTCTGGAGGCAGCAGCGCAGATTGCCGCAAACGGCGATCTGGAACCGGCCTTCCGCGCCATGGCACTCAGCCTGCCATCGGAAACGGAACTTGCCAGGCTCCTTGGCCGCAACATCAATCCCGACGCCATCCACAAGGCACGCCGCGCCCTGCAGAACGCCTTGGGCGAAACGCTGGAGCCGTTGCGGGAGGCGGTTACCGCCTCGCTGAAACTGCCGCGCGATTTCGCGCCCACCGGGGAGGATGCGGGAAAGCGGGAACTGGCCAACCAGCTTCTGGCCTATGGCGTGCACGCCAACAGCGATGCGGCGGAGGAAGCGCTTGTCAGCCGGTTCCGCAAGGCGGGTAACATGACCGACCGGGAATTCGCCTTCCGGCTGATCCTGCAGGAAATGCAGGGAACCCCCGAGGCAGAAGAAGCGGTGGCAGAATTCTACGAACGCTATCGCGACGATCCGATTGTTCTCGACAAGTGGTTTACGGCACAAGCGGTCGTCGGCGGGCGCAGTGCGGTCGCCACCTGCCGCAAGCTGGTCGCCCATGAAGCGTTCAAATGGACCAACCCCAACCGGGTGCGCTCGGTGATCGGCGCGTTTTCATCCGGCAACCCGACCGGGTTCAATCGGACCGATGGGGCGGGATACCGCTTCATCATCGATGCGATTGCCAGGCTCGATACCATCAACCCGCAAGTGGCCGCCCGGCTTTTGACCGCATTCCGGTCCTGGCGCATGCTCGAACCGGAGCGCCGCAGGCAGGCCGAGAAGACGCTGAAGAGCCTGAAACGGGGCAGAAAGCTCTCGCGCGATACCAGCGAGATTCTCGACCGCACGCTTTCCTGACCGGGCGCTCCCTGCCATCTTGCCGTCAGGTGTTACAAAAAAGACTCACTTTCACTGCCGGAAGGCGAAAAAACGCGGCCGGCGGCCAAATTCGGACCAGCCGATCTGGACAAGGCGATTCCTCCTGATTCATGGTGCAACGAATCGCCTGTGCGGCGTTGGCGATTACAGCAAAAGACGATACGGGGAGGCCTTGAATGGCGAATGCGGACGCCCGCTCAGCGAGCGCCGGGTTTCAGGATTCCGCAGCCGGCGGGATCGGGAAACGCCATTCAGGCGGCGCCGTCAGCGGTTATGCCCGCATTCTGAGCCATCCTGCCTATGAGAACCTGCTGTCGTCGGAAGAATTCCTGCGCCGGCTCGTGCCGGTTCTGATCGTTCTGTTTCTGGCAGTGGTAGCTGTTGCGCGCTGGGTGCAGATCAACAAGTTCGCCGAACAGATCATCGACACCAACCGGGCCGAACTGCATTTCATCGCAGAATTGCTGGAAGAGCGCATTTCCGATCAGCTGACTGACGGCGGTGCATTGCCGGGCGAGGAAGACCTCGAACGCATTCTGCGCGACACGGTCTCCGCGCGTTATCTCGGCAGGCAGCGCCAGATCCTGATTACCGACAAGGAACACAACATTGTCGCAACGGTTCCGCGGGTCAGCCGCTATCTCGGCCGCAACCTGCATTCGCTGGTCGGCAATGCCCATCTGCTGACGATGTTCGGGCGGGCGGCCGCGAGCCGAGAAGTGGTGGTCGAGGACAACACCGAGGCGCTGGCGGTCCACCGAATCCTCTCCAACGGCATGGGCGGTATCACGCTCTACCAGCCGAAGGAGCCGATGATGGAAAACTGGCGTTATGCCGTTTCCACCAATGTCTCCCTGTTCGTCGGCACTTCCAGCATTCTGCTGGTCATTCTCTACGCCTATTTTGCCCAGAGCGCGCGGGCGCGGGAGGCAGATTCGATCTACCTGCTTGCGCAGAACCGTTTCGAGACGGCGCTCGACCGGGGCAAGTGCGGTCTGTGGGATTGGGACATTTCGCGGGGACGCATCTACTGGTCGGATTCGATGTTCGCCCTGCTCGGCATAGAGCATGACAAGCGCCAGACCAATGCCAACATTCTGGGCTTTCAGAAGGTTGCCGAACTGATCCACCCGGACGATACCAGCCTGTATTCCGTCGCCGACCTCGTACTCGTCGAACAGGCCGATGCCATCGACAAGGTCTTCAGGATGCGCCACGAGAACGGCCAGTGGCTGTGGACGCGCATCCGTGCCCAGGTGGTACACAACCGCCGCGGCGAGCCGCATCTGATCGGCATCGCCTTCGACGTGACCGAACAGGAAAACATCCGCCGGCGCACGCGAACCATTTCGACCCGCCTGCACGATGCCATCGAAAACCTGTCGGAAGCCTTCGTGCTGTGGGATCACCGCAAGCGGCTGGTGATGTGCAACTCCAAGTTCCAGCAGTTGCACGGGCTGAAGCCGGAACTCGCCGTGCCGGGCGTTCCCTACGAGGAACTCATGGAACAGGCGGGCAATCCACTTCAGGGCACCGAGATCATCCAGGGCGGCAAGGACAGCGGCGACTCGCGCTCCTACGAGGTGAAGCTGCGCGACGGGCGCTGGCTGCAGTTCAACGAGCGGCGCACCCAGGACGGCGGCCATGTGTCGGTGGGCAACGACATCACCGCCATCAAGCGGCACGAAAAACAGCTGATGGATTCCGAACTCCGCCAGAAGGCGACGATCGCTGACCTCAGCCAGTCGCGCCAGAAGCTCGAAATTCAGGCCAAGCAGCTCGAGGAACTCGCCGACAAGCACGAGAAGGAAAGAACCCGGGCTGAGGAGGCCAACCAGGCAAAATCCGATTTCCTCGCCAATATGAGCCATGAACTGCGCACGCCGCTCAATGCCGTCATCGGCTTTTCCGAAATCATGCAGGAGGAACTGTTCGGCGCGCTGGGTTCGGACAAGTACCGGGAATACTGCCGCGACATCCACCACAGCGGCACCTTCCTGCTCGGCGTCATCAACGACATTCTCGACATGTCGAAGATCGAGGCCGGACGCTTCACACTCGATTTCGAGCAGGTCGGCGTCGACACCATTCTGGAAGAAACGCTGCGCATCATCAGCCGCGAGGCCGCCAACAAGGAAATCACCATTCGCGAGGAGGTGCGCGCCGGACTTGAAATCGAGGCAGACCGCCGCGCCGTCAAGCAAATCCTGCTCAACCTGCTGTCGAATGCGGTGAAGTTCTCCAACAAGGGTGGCGAGATATTCGTTCGCGCCCGCATGGTCTCCAAGTGCCTGCGCATCTCGATCGAGGACAAGGGAATCGGCATTTCACAGCACGATCTTTCCAAGCTCGGCCGTCCGTTCGAACAGGCACAGAACCAGATGACACGCAATCACAAGGGATCAGGCCTTGGGCTGGCCATCTCCGCCTCGCTGGCGCGCATGCATGGCGGCAAACTGAAAATCCGATCGCGCGAGGGCGAAGGCACCATCGTCTCGGTGCAGTTGCCGCTCAGCCAGGCCAGCCACAAGAAACAAAAGGCCATGGAAAAAGAACCGGAAGAAACCGGCGCCTGAACCAGATTCGAGCTTCCCTGCCAACTGGCTCCCCGGACCCTTCGCGGTCCGGGGATTTTTTTATCCGATACATCGGCGGAAGATTTTCCGCACCGATTGCTGCACCGCCTCAAGTTCCTGCTCGAGCGCTGCCAGGGCGGGATGGCCGGTCTGCTCGCACAACAGCGAGATGAAGCCCGACACGCCCTCTTCCGCAGGATCGAAGCCTCCCTGAAGGCAGACACGCTGGATCTGAAGCACCGTGTTGTAAAGCCCGTATGCGGCCTTCAGCTCATTGGCGTCCTCAACATTCAGCACCGCCGGATCGGCATGGTCGATCAGGTCGATGGTTCCGGTCGGGTTTTGCAATGGCAGGTTCCTGAGTCTGCCGGTGAGCGCCAGCCACTGGGCGATGAACTCGATGTCGATCAGGCCGCCGGGCGCCCGCTTCACGTCGAAGACATTCTCCGGCGGTTTTTCGGCATCGAGGGTTTCACGCATGTCGGCGATCTCTTCGCCGATTTTTCCGGCATCGCCGCGCACCTCGCGAAGCCTGTCGAGTTCGGCCAATAGATCGGAAACAAGGCCGGCATCTCCGGCCACCGTCCGGGCCCGCACCAGTGCCTGACGCTCCCAGACCCAGGCCTCCTGTGCCTGATAGCGGCAGAAGGCATCGAATTGCGTGGCAAGCGGCCCGGCATTGCCGGAAGGCCGCAGACGGAAATCGAGTTCGAAGATCTTGCCCTCGGCCATCGGCGCCGACATGGCGGTGATCAGGCGCTGCACCAGGCGGGTATAATACTGCTGGGCATAAAGCGGCTTATCGCCATCGGACTGTTCGGCTGCCTCGTCATGGCGGTAGAGAAAGATCAGGTCCAGGTCGGAGCCTGCGGTAAGATCGCGGCTTCCGAGCCGGCCCATGCCGAGAATGGCGATTTCACCACCCGGCACCGTGCCGTGGCGCAGTTTGAACTCGTCCAGCACCTCGCTGAAGATGCCGTCGATCAGTGTTTCAGCGAGAATGGTGTAGGCTTCGCCAGCGCGCCGCGGCGAGATGGTACGGTTGATCAGCCGGACACCGATCAGAAAGCGCTGCTCGGCGGCAAACAGGCGGGCCTGATCGAGCTTCTCCTCATAGCTTGTGGCGCGGCCAAGGGCTGCGGCCAATCTTGCCTGAAGTTCCGCCGGGCCCGGTATGTCGGCGCTGAAGGCCGGATCGATCAGCCCGTCAAAGATGTGCGGCTTGCGGGTGATGATGTCGGCAAGGCGGGGCGCCGCATCGAGCAGCAGCGTCAGCAGCCGGGTCAGATTGGGATTGGCCTTGAGGATGCCGAAGAACTGGATACCGGCAGGCAGACCCTGGAGAAAGCGGTCGAAGCCGGTAAAGGCCTGATCGGGATTGCCGGTGGTGCTGAAATCCTCCAGCAGTTGCGGCGTGATCTCGGTCAGCATTTCACGCGCCTGGGAGGAGCGTACCGCCGGATAGCGGCCGTAATGCCAGGCCTTGATGGCGGAAATGACCTGGGAGGGTCGCTGAAAGCCGAGGCGGCTGAGGGTCTCGATGGTTTGCGGGTCCTCGTCGTCACCGGTAAAGACCAGATTGCCGCCCTGCCCTGTCAGTTGCGGCGCCTGTTCGAAGAGTTCGGCATAGAAACGCTCGACCTCGCGCATGGTGGCAACCAGCGCCCCGGTGAAGTCTTCCGTTTCGCCATAGCCCATCATCGCGGCGATGCGCTCCAGTCCTGCATCGTCCTCGGGCAGGGTGTGGCTTTGTTCGTCGGCGACCATCTGGATGCGATGCTCGACCTTGCGCAGAAACCAGTAGGCCACCGTCAGGCGTTCCGCCGCCTCGGCCGATATCCAGCCATCGTCACGCAGACGCTCCAGCCCCTCGACGGTCGAGCGCACGCGCAACTGCTCCCGCCGGCCGCCGGCAATCAGCTGTTGGGTCTGGACGAAGAACTCGATCTCGCGGATGCCGCCGCGGCCAAGCTTGAGATTGTGACCCTTGATGGCGATCTCGCCGTGACCCTTGTGGGCATGGATCTGCCGCTTGATGGAGTGGACATCCTGAATGGCGGCGAAATCGAGATATTTACGCCAGACGAAAGGAGCCAGTTCGCGGAGGAAACTCTCGCCGGCACCCTGATCGCCGGCAACAGCGCGCGCCTTGATGAAGGCCGCCCGCTCCCAGTTCTGGCCATAGGCTGCATAGTAGTTCATCGCCGTTTCCACCGGTATGGCAAGCGGGGTGGAGCCGGGATCGGGCCGCAGGCGCAGGTCGACCCGGAAGACATAGCCTTCGCCCGTTCGTTCCTGAAGCAGGCGGTTCAACTGTTTGGCAAAGCGCACGAACAGCGAGGTCGGGTCATCGCAGCCGGCAAGCGCGGGGCACTCGAAATCGAAAAACAGGATGATGTCGATATCGGAGGAGTAGTTGAGCTCGAAGGCGCCGTATTTGCCCATGCCGAGAACGATCAGCCCGCTCCCGTGCGACGGGTTTCCGGGATCAGGGAGTACAACGCGGCCGGCCTGATGCTGGGCCCTGAGCAGATGATTGACGGTCGTCTTGAGCGCAGCATCGGCAAACAGGCTGAGATGCCGGGTCACCTCGCCTGCTTCCATCCAGCCGCCGAGATCGGCTAGGCCCAGACAGAGTGCGATCTGCTTTTTTGCGCGCCGCAGGCATACCATGAGATCGGCATCGGATTGGTCGGACTGCCATAGCGCAGACGTCCTGGCGATGATGTCCTGCGCGGCATCGTTGAACGGGCTGCAAAGAACCCGCACAAGGTTTCCCGGCCTGATCAGTGCGCAATCGCGCAGAAAAGGCGAAAGGGAAAAGGCACCCGACAGAAAGGCCAGGGCTTCGCCACCGGATTGCAGCGCCTTGGCCAGATCTCCCGCCTGCTTCTCGCCGGCGGCGGCGAGCTCCTTGAGTTTCGCGATGATTTCGCCTTCCAGACCACCATCGCGGCGGGCGGCAATTACCGCAGCCTGATCCGTGCGACTGCCAAAAAGGGGATTATCGATCTTTGCCATCCAGCCGTTGCCGCCTCGCGCCCATCGTTCAACGGGCGGCAAGATCGTTTATGCGCGCGGCACAGGCAAGGTCAATTTTGCCTCAAGTCCCGGTGCAGCATCGCCAAACTCCAGTTTCCCACCGTGAATCTTGGCGATTGCATCGACCAGGGCAAGCCCAAGCCCGTTGCCGGGTTTGGAGCGGCTTTCATCCAACCGGGCAAAACGCTCCTTGACCGCATCGTGCTTGTCACCGGGAATGCCGGGACCGTTATCGGTGACAGCAATGGTGACCCAGCCCTTGCTGGAAACGGCAGACAGGGAAATGTGCCCCTTGCCCTTTTCCGGCCGGCCGTATTTCAGCGCATTGTCGATCAGGTTGGTCACCGCCTGGGAAAGCAGTTCCCGGTTGGCGCTGACGCGCAGCTTTCCGGGAATGCCGACCTCGAAGGCGACGTCTTCCTCCTCGGCAACCGGCTCGTAAAGCTCGGCAACATCGTTGAGCAGTTCGCTGAGATCGAGTTCCTGAAGTTCCGCCACATGCGAGCCGGCTTCGACACGACTGATCATCAGCAGGGCATTGAAGGTCTTGATGAGCTGGTCGGCCTCCACAATGATCTCGGACAGAAGTTCCTGCCTGCGCTCGTCACTGCCGGCACCAACGGCCTGGTCGGCCTTGTTGCGCAAGCGCGTCAGCGGCGTCTTGAGATCGTGGGCAATGGAATCGGAAACATTGCGCAACCCCTCGTCCAGAAGCGAGATTCGGTCGAGCATCAGGTTCATCCGACCGGAAAGGCGGTCGAACTCGTCGTTCGAGCCAACGACCGGCAGGCGTTCGCTGCGGTCGCCTGCCAGAATGCGTTCGGTGGAGCGCGAGACCATGTCGATGCGCTTCAGCGCGCGCCGGCCGACGAAAAACCAGATCAGAATTGCAGCCAGCAACATCATGCCCATGGAAAGGGAAAGCGCCCGGCGCACCACGTCGCGGAAACGCTCCGGCTCGCCGATATCCTGACCGATCAGGATACGCATGCCGTTGGGCAGTTCCATGATGCGCGCGACAGCCCGATTCGAGCGGTCATCATCGTCATCGACAAGGCTCTCATATTCAAACGGATGGTCCTGCCAGCCGGTTCTGGCGAGCACTTCGGGATCGACTGCAAGAACGTTGCCGGCAAGAATGCGGCCGTCCGGGCCGATGACGACATAAAGATTGGCATCCGGCGCATGGGAGCGGCGCTCCATCTCCCGGATCATGCCGTTGAGGCCCCGGTCACGGTAGATTCTTTCCAGCGACAGGATTTCCTCGTTGATGGACTGGCGGAACTGCTGACGCAGATAATCCACCGCCCCGCCAGTCATGTAGAAGATCAGGATGACCGCGAGAATGCCGAAAGCGAGCGTGTAGGCAATCGACAGGCGGATGGCCGTAACGCGCGAAAGCTGTACCAGGCGCGCCCACATCCGCTAGAAAGCGCCTTCCGTGCGCAGCATGTAACCGGCACCTCGAACGGTGTGCAGCAAAGGCGGATCAAAATCCTTGTCGATCTTGCTGCGCAGTCTGGAAATATGGACGTCGATAACATTGGTCTGGGGATCGAAGTGATAGTCCCATACCTCTTCGAGCAGCATGGTGCGCGTGACCACCTTGCCGGCATTGCGCATGAGGTATTCGAGCAGACGGAACTCGCGCGGCTGGAGCAGGATCTTCTTGCCGGCACGTGTCACCTCCCGGCTGAGCCGGTCAAGCGTGAGATCGGCGACGGTGAGCGTTGTCTCCGCCTCGTCCGGCTTCTTGCGCCGGGCGAGGATTTCGACACGTGCCAGAAGCTCGGAGAAGGCATAGGGCTTGGTGAGATAATCGTCGCCGCCGGAGCGCAGACCTTTCACCCGGTCGTCGACCTGGCCGAGCGCGGAGAGGATCAGAACAGGCGTATCGTCCCCCTCTGAACGCAGTTCGCGGATCATCGACAGTCCGTCGCGCTTGGGCAGCATGCGGTCGACGATCAGCACATCGTAGGAAGCCGAGCGCGCCATTTCGAGACCGACTTCGCCATCGGCGGCCTCATCGGGAACGTGACCCGCTTCCTTCAGTGCCCTTGCGAGATAGGCGGAAGCCTCGCGGTCGTCTTCGACAATCAGAACTTTCATGGCAGTACTTTCCTGGAAGCTTCCTATCACAAAGCCGGATCAAGGAAACCTGTCGTCTGCGCCTGGGGCAGCCTTCAAAAAAGGCGGCGGCGGGCTGAGGGGAGTCTGCCCGCCGCCTAGAGGCCAGCCCTACTGTGTTACCAGACGGCCGGCCTGTTCGCTGTATGGCTTACGCCTCCGGGAAGGGTACAGCGACAAAGCGCGAGTTACCGTCGCGCTCGATCTGGAACAGGGTGCTCTTGCGGCCCTTTTCCTCAGCCTCGCGAACGGCGTCGGCGACATCCTTGGGTGTCTTCACCGGCTCGCCATTGACCGAGCCGATGACATCGCCGGAACGGATACCCTTGCGGTCGGCATTGCTGTCAGGCGCCACTTCCAGCACAACGACGCCGCCATCCGGACCTTCGCCAAGCGCAAGGCCGAGCTTGCCCGTTCCAGGCTCGCCGGTCTCGCCATCATCGCCGCTTTCAACGGCGGCCATGTTGCCGAGCGTACCAAGGGTAACGTCTATTTCCTTTTCCTCGCCATCGCGGAAAACGGTCAGCTTTGCGGTGCTGTCGGGGTCGATCTGTCCGATCATGCGGGCAAGCGCCCTGGGGCCACGCACCTTCTGGCCGTTGACCTCGGCGATCACGTCGCCGGCCCGGATGCCGGCCTTTTCAGCCGGACTATCCTTCTGCGGCTCGGTTACCAGCGCGCCACGGTCATCTTCGAGGTCAAGCGCCTCGGCAATATCGCGTGTCACCGGCTGGATCTGCACGCCGAGCCAGCCGCGCACGACGCTGCCGTTCTGGATCAATTCGTCAACGATTTCGCTCGTGGTGGAAGCCGGAATGGCAAAGGCGATGCCGACATTGCCGCCACTGGGAGAGAAGATCGCGGTGTTCACACCGATGACCTCGCCCTTGAGGTTGAAGGCGGGGCCGCCTGAGTTGCCCTTGTTGACGGCGGCATCGATCTGGATGAAATCATCGTACCGGTTGGAACCGATCTCGCGTCCCTGAGCCGAAACAATACCGGCTGTCACGGTGCCGCCAAGGCCGAACGGGTTGCCGACGGCAACGACCCAGTCGCCGATGCGCGGGTTATCCGCGGCAAAACCGACATAGGTGAACTTGCGGTCTTCCTCGACCTTGAGCACGGCGAGGTCCGAGCGCTCATCGGCGCCGATCAGCTTGGCCTCGTACTCGGTGCCGTCATCCATCTTGACGATGTATTTGGAGCCGCCCTCGACCACATGGTTGTTGGTGACGAGATAGCCATCCTCGGAGATGAAGAAACCCGATCCCTGGGACATGCCGAAGCGTTTGCCACGGCGGCGGTCGCGCGGGCCGTCATCGTCATCGCGATCACGTTCGCTGTAGCGGCGTCCGTCGTCATCGCGGTCGCGGTTGCCAAAACGGCGGTCGTCGTCATCGCCACGGCGGCCACGGTCATCAAACCGGTCGCCGAAGAAGCGTTTGAAAAACTCCGGATTGCGGCGGAAGAACTCCGGCAGATCGTCATGATCGCGGCGATCGAAGCGGTAATCGCGGCCGAAGCCGCCTTCCCGCGAAGCCGGCTGGAGCATCTGCTCGACACGAACACTGACGACCGCAGGAGAAACGGCCTCAACCACATCGGCGAAACCGGGATTGGCCGGGGCAGGCAATTGAACGGCTTCCGCATTGGCGGCCGACAGCGAAAGCAGCGAGCCGGTACCGGGGGCTGCAGCAAAAGCGGTTACAGCGACAGCGGATGCCAGCAGGGTGGCCCGGACAATTTTCAGTGTGCTGTTGGATTTCATGCTTTTCCCTTTGGTTCAGGCGCCAAGGTTGGGGGCAGGCGCCTCTGTTGGATATTTCCGGTCTTGAGCAGGCATCCGGATGGGACTGGAGGGGCCAGCCGAATGCCCGTTGAGACCGGAATATGGGAAAAGCCAGGTTACGCGATGCTTACAGGCGCATTAAAAAACGTTCATGTTGCACCGCATTCAACCGGTTTTTTGTCCGTCATCCCCGGCAAGGCTGGTGGTGATGTCCGAGGAAGCATGCAGCGTGCGGTGCACCGGACACTTGTCGGCGATGGCCAGCAGCGCTGCCGCCATTTCGTCATCGGTGCCGGGTTTGAGCTTGATGGTTCGGTGGAAGCGGTCCACCTTGCCGCCCTGCCCCTTGCGTTCTTCCGAGCAGGTTTCGCAATCCTCGGCGTGGATCTTGGCGTGATCGACCGTCACCGAAATTGGTGAAATGTCCCAGCCCTTGCGGTCGGCATACATTTTGAGCGTCATCGAAGTGCAGGCAGCCAGTCCGATCGCCACGAAGTCATAGGGTGACGGGCCTGTTTCGTCGCCGCCATAGGATTTCGGCTCGTCGGCGAACATGTGATGGCGACCCGACTGCACGAGATTCTGGAACTTTCCGACACCCGTGTCAGTGACGGTAATGCCCATCTCGTCGGCGGTCGCGGCAGCAACGGCCGATTGCGGTACATAGCGCTGCACCCAGGCTGAAATCGTCGAGGCCACGAACTCCGCATCTTCCGGCCTGGTCAACAGATGATCGGCGGTATCGAGCGACACGAAGCTTTTGGGGTGCTTGGCAGCGGCGAAGATGCTGCCGGCATTTTCGATGCCGACGGTCTGGTCAATCGGCGAATGAAAGATGAGCAGCGGCTTTTTCAGCGCTTTGACATGGCTTTCCACGGAACTTGCCGAGACGTCGTCGAGAAATTGCCTCTGGATGGTGAAGCGGCGTCCGCCAAGGGAGACCTCGGCACTTCCCTCGGTTTCGATCGTCGCCAGATCGGCACCGAAGTTGTGGGTTACATGGGCGGCATCCGCCGGTGCCCCAATCGTCACCACAGCCTTCGTCTCCGGGATACCGGAAGCGGCAACCAGCACGGCAGCACCGCCGAGCGAATGGCCGATCAGGATCGAGGGCGCAGCATAGTGGTCGCGCAGGAAATCGGCGGCGCTGACGAGATCGGCCACATTGGAAGAGAAGTTGGTCGAGGCGAATTCGCCGCCCGACATGCCGAGGCCGGTGAAGTCAAACCGGAGAACGGCGATGCCCTGGGCCGCCAGATTGGCCGCAATCCGCCGTGTCGCGTTCAAATCCTTCGAACAAGTGAAGCAATGGGCGAAAAGTGCATAGGCGCTGACCGGGCCAAGCGGCAGGTCGAGCCTGGCTGCCAGCGTTGCCCCGCTTGCACCGGGAAACTCAAGACGCAGTGATTCCATGACGAACTCCTTTGGGCGGCCAGCTTCCTGTCCTACCGAAAGGCTCAATCACGGTCATCCAGAATTTTCGTGAGCTTCTCGTGTTCGGCGGAGGTCAATTCGGCGGAAGCGGGTTCCTTCTCATCTTCCCTCCTGCGGAAATAGCGCAACGCCAGAAAAAAGCCGCCCAACAGGCCCAGCACGGGGGCTGCCCAAAGCAACAGGTTGGCGGTGGAAAGGCGCGGCTTGAGCAGGACGAATTCGCCATAGCGGGCAACGAGAAAATCCAGGACCTCCCCGTCGCTGTCGCCTGCCACGAGGCGCTCGCGCAGAAGGATGCGCAGATCGCGGGCGAGATCGGCATCGGAATCGTCGATCGACTGGTTCTGGCACTTCATGCAGCGGATGGTGGCGGAAAGGTCGCGAGCGCGCTGCTCGAGTGCCGGATCGGCCAGCATCTCATCGGGATTGACGGCAAGGGACGGCGCTGCGGCCAGCATGGCAACCGCCACCACAAGGAAGCGCAAGCTGGCCATCATGCGGTCATGAAAGTGCATCGGCCTGCTTTCCTGCAACGGTGCGCCGTGCGCGCCGGGCAATACCGACGCGCAATCGCCGGTCGGTCAGGGAGATCATGCCACCCGCCACCATGAAAATCGCGCCGATCCAGATCAGGGTTACCAGCGGTTTCCACCAGGCGCGGATGACCAACTTGCCATCCGCGCTGACATCCCCAAGCGAGATGTAAAGCTGCGAAAAGCCGATGGTTCTGATCGCCGCCTCGGTGGTCGGCATGCCCCGCGCCTGATAAACGCGTTTGGCAGGTTTCAGGGCGAACACGCCACCGGAGGGATTTGTCACCGAGAGATTGGCCACGGTCTCGGTATAGTTCGGGCCGGTGACCGGGGTCATGCCCTGAAAGGCGATCTCGTAACCGGCGATGCCGATCGTTTCGCCGGGTGCTACTTCGGCAACGCTTTCCTGCTCGAAGACGGATACGGTCACCACGCCGAGCAGGATCACACCGAGGCCGAAATGGCCAAGCGCCGTTCCCCACATGGAGCGCGGCAGGCCGGTAAGCCGGGAAAAGGTACTTGCCGCGGATGCCTTGCCAATACCCGCCCGGGTCCAGATCTCGGCGAGTGAGCCGATCATCACCCAGACCGCCAGACCGATGCCAAGACTTGCCAGAACCGGCTCCCCGGAGGTCAGGGCCAGCGTGACGATGACGGCAAGCAGCGCCAACCCGGCCACCCAGAACAGCCGCTGCAGGGCCGGGTAGAGGTCGGCGCGTTTCCATGACAAAAGCGGGCCAATGGGAACCAGCATCAACAGCGGGATCATCAACGGCCCGAAGGTGATGTTGAAAAACGGCGCACCGACGGAAATCTTTGCCCCCGAAAGCGCCTCCACGACAAGCGGATAGAGCGTTCCCACGAGCACGGTTGCTGCCGCGGTGGTCAGAAAGACGTTGTTGAAGACCAGCGCGCCCTCGCGCGAGATCGGCTGGAACAGGCCGCCCGCCTTCAGCAACGGTGCGCGGACGGCAAACAGCGTCAGCGAGCCGCCGATAAACAGCATCAGGATCATCAGGATGAAAACACCGCGCTCCGGGTCGTTGGCAAAGGCGTGGACCGAGGTCAGCACGCCGGAACGCACCAGGAAGGTGCCGAGCAGCGACATGGAAAAGGTAATGATCGCGAGCAGGATGGTCCAGATCTTCAGCGCTTCGCGCTTTTCCATCACCAGGGCGGAATGCAGCAGGGCGGTGCCGACCAGCCAGGGAATGAAGGAGGCATTCTCCACCGGGTCCCAGAACCACCATCCACCCCAGCCGAGCTCGTAATAGGCCCAGTAGGAGCCCATGGCGATGCCTGCGGTCAGGAACAGCCAGGCCGTCAGCGCCCAGGGCCTTACCCAGCGAGCCCAGGCGGCATCAATGCGGCCCGAGATCATCGCGGCAACGGCAAAGGAGAAGGTGACGGAAAAGCCGACATAGCCCAGATAGAGCATCGGCGGGTGGATGGCGAGGCCGATATCCTGCAGAACGGGATTGAGGTCATTGCCCTCGAAGGGGGCCGGCGAAAGCCGGGCGAAGGGATTGGAAGTCAGCAGGATGAACAGGAAGAAGGCTGCTGCAATCCAGCCCTGCACGGCCAGCACGTTGGCCTTCAATTGCGCGGGAATGTTTGAGCCGAACCAGGCAACCAGCGCGCCGAAGAAGGCGAGGATGAGCACCCACAGCAGCATGGAGCCTTCATGGTTGCCCCAGACGCCGGTGACCTTGTAGAGCATCGGCTTGGCGGAATGAGAGTTTGCCCAGACGTTCTCGAGCGAGAAATCGGAAGTCACATAGGCGCTGGTGAGCGACGCAAACGCCAGCAGGGTAAAGACAAACATCCCGGTCGAAACGGACGAACCGACGGCCATCAGCTTCTGATTGCCCAGCCTTGCACCGGCAAGCGGCACGACAGACTGTACCAGCGAAAGCGCAAACGCCAGCACCAGGGCGAAGTGGCCCAGTTCGTTGATCATTGAACCGCTTCCTCCCCCTGCCACACGCCCTTCTCCTTCAGCGTGTCGGCAACTTCCTTCGGCATGTAGTTCTCGTCATGCTTGGCAAGCACGGTATCGGCGGAAAAGACCGCATCGGAAAGACTGCCCTCGGCAATCACCCCCTGCCCTTCGCGGAACAGATCGGGCAGAATGCCGACATAGGTGACCGGCATTTCGTGCTCGGTGTCGGTGATGACGAAACGCACCGTTTCGCCTGATTTCTCGATACTGCCTTCCTTGACAAGCCCGCCAAGGCGGAAGCGCTCGCCCGGCCGTGCCTTGCTTTCGGTCAGAATATCGGTCGGTGAATAGAAGAAGACGATCTCATCCCTCAACGCGAACATGATCAGCAGAACGGCGGCCATCAGCACTGCGCCAATCGCTCCGATCATTGTCAGCCGTTTCTGCTTGCGGGTCATTGCGCGTTACTCCCGGAACCTGCTTCGCTGGAGGGCTCGCCGGCAGGCGGTGGCGAAGAGCCTTCCGCCTGCAACTGGCCCAGTACCGATTTCATCTCCGCAACAAAGGCGGCCTCTTGCGCGTTGGCTGCAATCGCCTTTTCGGCGGAAGCTCTGGCCGCATCATTGTTGCCCAGAACGATATAGGCGCGCACCAGCCGTTTCCAGCCCTCGCGATCGGACGGATCTTCCTCCAGACGCCCGGCAAGGTTTGCCACCATGGACGATATCATCTCATTGCGCTCTTGCGCAGAAAGGGAGGCCGCTTCCTCGACCTGTTCAGCCGTGGGGCCGGGCTTGTCGATCGGTGCGGGCGCGATGCCGGCAAGGCGGGCGGATTCCTCGCGGAAAGTCCTTGCAGCCTCCATCCACGGGGACAGGTCGGAGCCACCGGAAATCAGCTCGTCCCACCGTTCAACGGCTTCCTCGTGCCTGCCCTCCTGACCCTTTGCCATGGCCAGATAAAAGCGCGCCTTGGCGGAAGCCTCATTCGTCTCGAGTTCCTCGTTGAACAGGCGGCTTGCCTCCTCGGTGACGACACCGCCGGCAACGGCCACCAGACTTTCGGCAAGATTTGCGCGGACTTCAGGCGTTTGCGGCGAAAGCCGCAGCACATTGGCCCAGGCCTGTGCCGACTCACGGTCACGGCCCATGCGCGAATAGACCGGCGCCAGCACCTGCCAGCCACGCACATCGTCGGGTTTTGCTGCGAGGTGTGCTTCGGCACGCGCCACCAGTTCCTCGATGCGCTGGCTTTCGAGATTTTCACCCTGCCGTGCCGCAAGACGCTGATCGGGCATTTGCGGATTGCCGGAATGAAGGTAGAGCGCGACGGCAACGACGGGAACCGATATGACACCGGCAAGCGCAATCACGCGTGAAAGCGCCAGGCTGGGCAAAGACGAGCCTGAACTCTGCTCGACGGCGGCAATCAGTTTGCGGCTTTCCTCCGCAATGGCCGCACGTGCCGTCTCACCGTCGATGCGTCCAATGGCCAGGTCGTTTTCAATTTCCGCCTTGCGCGCCCTGTAGACCGCCTTGTCGAGTTCTACCGGATTCTCGGCTTTCTCCCGAACGGCAAACAGCGGCGTCAGCACGAAGAGTGCTGCGAAAATCATCAACAATGCTGCCGCGATCCAAAAAGTCATGGCGGCTAGATACTGCCTAAAGGCGGGGAAAAAAAGTTATTGCGCATCAATTCCGCTTCAGCGGACATCAAGTCGCATGCCGGGGAAGCTTGCATGGCCCGGTCCCGAAGCTCGAAATCTTCAGCTTCCCACCGGCTGCCAGACATCGTCCTCGTTCTTGCAGGCCGTCTCGGTGATGCTCGACTGAACGCCTTCCACGGTGATCTGGTGGGTGAACCGGCGGCAAATCCTGCCAGATACTTCGAACGGCGGACCGGGCAATACGCGGCCCGACGCCGCCTTGCCGCTGCGCCAGTCCTTTGCACCTCCGGCGGGCGTCGCATCCAATGCGCTTACCTCGGCCGAAACAGCCTTTCCGAGCGCATACTGGTTGAGCTGCTGCCCCGCGGGCGTTGCCGCGAGGCTTGCCGAAAGCAGGGAACCCGGGCCCTTGCCTGTCGTGACGCACCCCGAAAGCAGACCGATCGATACCGTGCCAATGAACAGGGTCTTGACCGGCAGTCCAATTCTCATCTCAATCCCCTCCCAAGGCAGCATCACCGGGCCGGGCCGGCGGCAGGCAGTGTCAGTTCGGCTTTCAGGCCGCCCAGATCGGCGCGGCCAAGGGTAAGTGCCCCCTTATATTCATTGGCGATGTCACGGACAATCGACAATCCGAGACCCGAACCCGGCTTGCTTTCGTCGAGCCTGGCGCCGCGCTTTACCGCTTCGCCGATCTGTGCATCCGTCATGCCCTTGCCGTCATCGCTGACCGAAAGAACCAGCTTTCCCGCCTCATAGGCTGCCGTCATCACCACCCGCGACCGGGCGAATTTGGCGGCGTTTTCAAGCAGATTTCCAACCATCTCCTCGAAGTCCTGCTGCTCGCCGGCAAAGACCGGCGAAGGGGTGGCGATTTCAACGGAAAAGCCGAGGTTGGGATTGAGCTTCTGCATGACCCTGGCAAGCCGTTCAAGACATGGCGCCACCTCGGTCCTCGAAGTGACGGTTCCGCTGCGGGCGGAAATCCGTGCCCGGTCGAGATAGGTCTGGACCTGACCCTGCATAAGCCGGACCTGCTGCTCGATAACCTGGCGGACGGCGGGCTTTGCACTGGTCGCCTCGTTGCGCAGCACGGCAAGTGGTGTCTTCAGCGAATGGGCCAGATTGCCCACCTGGGTGCGGGCGCGCTCGATGACGCTCTGGTTGGAGACAATCAACGCATTGGTCTCGTCGATCAGCGGCTGGATTTCGAGAGGAAACTCTCCGCTGATCTGCTCTGCCCTTCCTTCGCGGATATCGGCAAGCCGGGCAGTGGCGCGCTTGATGGGGGTGAGGCCGAAGCGAACCAGGAAGAAGGTCACCAGAATGAACCCGAGTGCAAACAGGGAAAGCACGATCAGCAATTGGCGCACGAACCGGCTGACCTGTTCGTCGGCCTCATTGCGGCTTGCGGTGATGACAAAGGAATAAAGTTCGTTGCTCTCGCCGAGAAAGGCTCGCGCCTCAATGCCGATCAGTTCCTGCCCGCCAGCACCCAGTGCCAGAAACTCGCGCTGGAAGCCGGAATCGAAGGGTGCACCTGCCGGCACCTCGATGTCGCCACCGGCAAGGGAAACCGAACTCATGCTGTCTTCACCTGAAAGGTTGGTGACCATCCAGTAATAGCCGGAGCCTGGGCGCAGAAAGCGGGAATCGCGCAAGTCCGGACCGCCGGCAAGCTTGCCCGACTCGTCCCGGCTTACCGACCCCATGACGTTGTAGAGGTTGGCGGTCAGGCGCTCGCGAAGGTTGATTTCGACGCTGGTGCGGAAATTGGCACTGAGGAACCATGCGACGGCGGAAGTCGCCAGGATCGCCCACAAGGCGGTGAGGAAAAACAGTCTTGCAGAAAGCGTGCGGATCAAGACGCCGCTTCTCCGCCTGCTTCACCTGTGTCGCTGGATACCAGACGGTATCCGAGGCCGCGGACCGTTTCGATATACTGCCCGCCGAGCTTCTTGCGCAGGCGCCCGATGAAGACTTCGATTGTGTTGGAATCCCGGTCGAAGTCCTGATCGTAGAGATGCTCGGTCAGTTCGGTGCGCGACAGTACCCGGTCCTGATGATGCATGAAGTAGGAAAGCAGCCGCAATTCATGCGAGGTCAGTTTCACCGGACTGCCTTCCAGTGTCACCTTCGACGTCCGCGTGTCGAACTGCAGTTCGCCGCATTCGATCATGGATGCAGCATGTCCCGCCGAGCGGCGGATAAGTGCGCGCACCCGCGCCAGAACTTCCTCGATGTGAAAGGGTTTGGTGACGTAATCGTCAGCACCGGCATCGATGCCGGATACCTTGTCGTTCCAGCGATCACGAGCAGTAAGGATGAGGACCGGCATGTTGCGGCCCTCACGGCGCCAGTTCTCCAGCACGCTTATGCCATCCATCTCCGGCAGGCCGATATCAAGCACGATGGCGTCGTAAGGCTCGGTATCGCCGAGGAAATGCCCCTCCTCGCCGTCATGGGCCTTGTCGACGACGTATCCCGCCTCCTCGAAGGCGTCGGCAAGTTGCCGGTTGAGGTCTTTGTCATCTTCGACGATGAGGATACGCATGGGCAGGTCCACCGGGTTGAATCGGCCGGAGTTTATCCCTTGACCTTCTTGGTGACCACCCGGGGCGGCTCGCCGTTCTTGCCGGGGAGAAGGAGTTTGACTTTGCAATCCGAACCGGATGCCTCGACGCTCAACAGCTCGGCGTTTTCCTGACGCGCAGCCTTCTGGGCAGCCGACGTGCAATCGGCTGCCGAGCTGGTGCCAGCTAGCAGCGGCAAGGCGAAAATCAGGAAAATGGGCAAGATCCGTTTCATGGGCAGCATCAATAGCAGGCCTTGGCTGAACCGCAAATGAACGAATCGGCGGAAACGTTAATGACGTTGCGTCATATCCCTGCCCTGCCATTGCTGGACTTCATGCCGGCTTACAGGCCTGTTTCATGCCCGCCGGATGTCCTGCTTGATGTCCTTCGGACATTCTCATTTCATGTCCTCCGGAAATTCTCATTTCATGTCCTCCGGACATAGCGCATTCCAGACCGCATTATGCTCGAAAATCCGGGCTCTGGTCCGGATTGTATCGTGATCTGAAAGTTCGATCGGGCGGAAGGCTTCGCAGACCCACTCGTCGGCTTTCAGAGTGTCCCCGGCTTCATTGCTGTAGGAACGCACGGCCCAGTTCGTGTGCTGCTCGCCATGAGGACCGGCGCAGCCTTCAACTGTCAGGACGGTTGCGATCAGGAACAGTGCCATCAACAACCGGATTGTCATTGGACTTTCTCCATTGGCTTTGCGCCTTCCGGCGCGCCTTGAGGGCGGCAAGAAGGCGGTCATGACCTGCCGCCTTCGCTGCACCGCGAATGTCCCTTTCCTTGCGTTGCCTGCGGCGACCATCCCTGACCGCCGCCAGCAATGCGTACAGAAGCCTTGCAACGGCGGACAGCAATCGCACCCAGGACAGGCTCATGATGCCTGCCTTCAAGAAATGATTTCGGTGGCCGCCAGCCGGCCGTAGATCGCAACCAGCGCTCCTGCGGCACCGGCCATTTGAACCACGATATCGGCAAGTTCCGCCTGGATCGTCTGGTCCAGGGAAATGCCGAGGATCGAGCCGAGCGCGGCAGCTACCGCTATCAGCGACCCCCAGATGGTACGTGAGAGATACCAGGGTTTCTCATCAATCATGATCTGCTCCTTTGTTCGTTTCTAGATTTCAGGTGTGAAGACGTATCGCGCCGGCGGGCCGGGCCGGCCGGAAGAGGCAAGCTGCGCCACTTCGAAAATCACCGGGGCTTGCAGGGAACCGGCATCAGCCAGACGCTCGGCATCGGAATAGCCGGCGGAAGGAGCCGTTACCTCCCACTGGCGAAGAAGGGTTTCCTCATGATCGAGCACGGTGACACGGTAGCGCTCGCTGGCGGCATCAAGCGGCGGATCGGGAATTTCCCAATTGTCGCCCTCCAACCGGGAGCGCCGGATCCAGGCGAGTTCAAGTGTTCCGGCCGATGTGACAACCCGCAGATGGGCGGGGCTGAGCGGACGACTGCCAAGCGCCGTGCAGGAAACCGTCTGCGCGACCGTATTCACCGAGCCCAGCACATCACCTGCCGGGGTGACACGATAGTTCAGTGCCAGGCCGGTATGGGTAGTTGAAACGGGTATCGGCACCAGGGTCTCGTCGAGCAACACCGCCGTAGCCCCGGCTTCTGCGCCGTGGGCCATCTCCGGCTCACTGCCGAGCTGGCCGCGCAACAGGTTCGACAGAACCCATTCATCCGGGCCAGTCAGT
>JAMLIH010000057.1 GCA_023954255.1 Phyllobacteriaceae bacterium
ATCTACATGGGTATTGATGTGGAGCGCGCCCACAGGGTCGCTTTCGCGCTCGGCACGGCCATCACCGCGCTCGCCGGCGGCCTGCTGGCCACCAACTATCCCTTCCACCCCTTCGTCGGGCTGGAATACGTCATCATCATGTATGCCGGCGTTGTGCTCGGCGGCATCGGCAGCGTACTCGGCGCTTTCTGGGGCGGCATGGCAATCGGCCTGGTGCAGCAGCTTTCGACCATCGTGCTGCCGACCCAGCTTCAGAACGCAACCATCTTCGTCTTCTTCCTGCTGATCGTGATCCTCAGACCGCAGGGCTTCTTCGGCCGCAATGTGGAGCGTACGTGATGACGGCCGTTCTGCGTTCCCTGCTTCCCTACTTCGCCTTTGCCGCCGTCTACCTGCTGATCGCCGCATTCGTGACGAACTCCTACTATCAGCTCATCATGACGCTCGTGCTCGTATGGGCCAGCTTCGGCCTCAGCTGGAACATGCTCAGCGGCTATACCGGCCTTGTCTCCTTCGGCCATGCCTCCTTCTTTGGTCTTGGTGCGTTTTCGACCGTTCTCGCACAGACTTATTTCGGGATTTCCCCGTGGATCATGCTGTTCGTTTCCGCAGCCATCGGCGCGCTTGCCGGCGTGGCGATCGGCCTGCCGACCTTCCGTCTGCGCGGCCACTACTTCGCACTCTCCATGCTCGCCTATCCATTGGCCATGCTCTACGTCTTCCAGTGGCTGGGCTACCCGGAGGTGACGATACCGCGCGTGCTCGACAAGCCCGCACTCTACATGCAGTTCAGCGACGGGCGCATCTATACCGCCATCGGCCTGGTCATCCTGACAATCATTGTGGTCATTACCCGCTTTGTCGAACAGACCCGCTTCGGCATGGCGCTGATCGCGATCAAGCAGAATGAACTGGCAGCCGAATCCGCCGGCATCGACACGCTTGCCTGGAAATTGAAGGCCATTGCCCTGAGCGGTGCCATTGCCGGTGCGGTCGGCGCCTTTTATGCGGTCGTCATCCTGGTGATCACCCCGCAAAGCGTCTTCGGAATGCTGGTCTCCGCCCAGGCACTCACTGTGGCCATGTTCGGCGGTCCCGGCACCGTGTGGGGTCCGATCATCGGCGCTGCCTTCCTCATCCCCATCGCCGAGACGCTGCATGCCGAACTCGGCAATGTTCTTCCCGGCATACAGGGTGTCGTCTACGGCATCGCCATCGTCCTGCTCATCATTCTGGCGCCGGAAGGCATCTTCTGGAAGGTCCGGGATCATCTTCGCAACCGCCAGCCAAAGGAGACCGCTGCCCTGGCTGCCACTGCCGCCTATGCCAGCTCAGGCAACTCCACCAAGCCTGTACAGAGCCATCCCAAACACACCATCTCGGACGAGATACTGCTGGACGTGCGCGACATAACCAAGCGGTTCGGCGGGCTTACAGCGGTCAACAATGTAACCTTCCAGGTTCCGCGCGGCATCATCCTCGGCATTATCGGCCCGAACGGCGCCGGCAAGACGACGCTGTTCAACCTGCTTAACGGTTTCCAGATTCCGGACACCGGCAAGGTGATCCTGAACGGCAGGAACATGGTAGGCCAGAAACCGCACAGGCTCTGCATGTCCGGTGTCGGGCGCACCTTCCAGATCATGCGGCCGTTCAAGCGCATGAGCGTGCGCGATAACGTCAAGGTTGGCGCATATGTCCACGCCGCAAGCGAGGACGAGGCCGAGCAGATCGCGCTGCAGGCCCTGCGCGATGTTGGCCTGGAAGACGTTGCCGACCGCGTTGCCGGAACGCTGACGACCAAGCAGTTGCGACTGATGGAACTGGCCCGCGCGCTTGCCGGCAGGCCCGACCTGCTGCTGCTCGACGAGACTCTCGCCGGGCTCGGCAGCGAGGAAGCCGCGGATGTTGTCGCGGTGATCCGCGAACTCGCCCGGCGCGGCAAGACCATCGTCATCATCGAGCACACCATGCAGGCGATGGTTCAACTGGTGGATCGTTTCCTCGTTCTCGATCACGGCGAAATCATCATGCAAGGCTCCCCCGAAGAGGTTACCAGGGATCCACGCGTCATCGAGGCCTATCTTGGCAAGAAGTGGGGCGCCGATGCTTGAGATCAGCAACCTCAGCTCGGGATACTCTGAAATCCCCGTCCTTCACGGTGTCTCCGTCAGGGTCGAGGCCGGACAGTTCATCTCCATCGTCGGGCCGAACGGCGCCGGCAAGAGCACGCTTTTCAAGACCATTTCGGGAACCGTTGCGCCAATGGGCGGATCGATCTCCTTCGAGGGGCAGGATCTACTGGGCATCGCCCCGTCGCACCGGCCCCATCTGGGTATCGCCCATGTTCCGGAGGGCCGTCAGGTGTTCTCCTCGCTGAGCGTGCTGGAAAACCTGCAAATGGGCGCTGTTACCGAGGGCGGCCGCAGGAACTGGAGCCGCAACCTCGAACAGATCTATGCCTGGCTGCCCGTGCTGAAGGAACGCGCTTCGCAATTGGCCGGCACGCTGTCGGGCGGCGAGCAGCAGATGGTGGCCATCGGGCGGGGCCTCGCCTCCGCGCCCAAGCTGATGATGCTCGATGAGCCCTCGATGGGGCTCGCTCCTGCAATTGCAGACTTCGTATTCGACAAGCTGATGGAGATCCGACGCGACTCCGGGCTGACGGTCCTGCTCGTCGAGCAGCGTGTGGCCGAAGCCCTCCAGTTTGCCGACCGTGGCTATGTGCTCGAGACCGGCAGGGTCGTTCTCGAGGGCACTGGCGAAACGCTGAAGGCCGATGACCGGATTCGGCAGGCGTATCTGGGCATGTGATGCCCGAACCAAGGGAGAAGGAAATGAAACTCACCAGAAGAATGCTGTTACTCGGGACCATGCTGTCGGCAGCCTTGTCGATGCCTTCAACCGAGGCACTCGCACAGAATGCCGATCCCGTTCAGGTTGGCCTGATCGCGCCGATTTCCGGCATCTATGCCCGCCCTGGCACCGTCATGCGCATGGGAGCGGAACTCGGCGTCGAAGACGTCAATGCCGCCGGCGGCATCGAATGCCTCAATGGCGCTCCGCTCGAACTTGTCGTCATCGACTCGGGTGACTCCGTTGAAAAGGCTGCAAACGCCGCTCAGCGCATGGTAGCCGACTATCCGGGCCTCGTCGCCGCAACCGGCTCCTATCTCAGCTCGTTCACGCTCGCGGTAACGGAGATCACGGAACGCGCCAACCTTCCGGTACTGACGCTTTCCTATTCCGATCTCATTACCGGGCGCGATTTCAAGAACGTCTTCCAGACTTCCGCCACGTCCGGTGCGCAGGCCGAGATTGCCCTGCCCATCATCATGAACCTCGCCGAGGAACAGACCGGCAAGCGGCCCAAGACGGTGGCGGTGATCACCGACAACACGGCAGCCTCGCTTTCCTCCGTCGAGCGCATGAAGAAAGGCCTTCTGGCCGATGTCGGCCTGGAACTGGTATCGGAGGAAGTGTTCACGCCGCCGCTGAGCGACGCCACTTCCCTCGTACAGGAGATACGGGCACGCCGTCCCGACCTGCTCTTCTTCCTGCCTACCGTGATCTCCGACTCAAAGCTCATTCTTGAGAAGATGCAGGAGTTCCGGGTCAAGGTGCCGACCATATCCTTCGGGATTGCCATCGCCGAGCCGGAAGTGCTCAACACCATGCAGGCCGAACTGCTCGACGGCGTGATGTCGGCGGTTGCGAACTGGGGGGTCAAGGGACAGGAAGGCCTGATCAAGCGTCTCAACGAGGTCTATGGCGAACCATGGATGACCCAGAATGCCGTTTCGACCTATGGCGACATGTGGCTGCTGAAGGCGGCCCTGGAAAAGTCCTGCAGCCGTGACCGCGAGAAACTTGCAGAAACGCTGCGCACCTCCAATTTCGGCCCCTCCCAGTACTACCCCGGCGGCACGCTCAGCTTCGATGCCAGCGGCCGCCGGGAAGGTGCGAGCCTGACCATCATCCAGTGGCAGAACGGCGTTCCGGTTACCGTATTCCCGGAAGAAATGGCCGTGTCTGCCGCCAAGTGGCCCAGCGAATGAACGAATTCCGGCCGGGCATCAGCTTGCCCGGCCGCAACCGGCTTTGAACGTTTCAGACGGCTGCGGCGTCCTTTCGCCCGGCTGCAAACCAAAAAGGAGTGAACATGGACAAGGACACCTTTGAGCGCGGACTTGAAATCCGCAGATCGGTTCTCGGCGCCGAGTTCGTCGACAAGGCGATCGCCAGCGCAACCGATTTCAACCGGCCGATGCAGGAACTGACCACCGAATACTGCTGGGGAGCGGTATGGGGACGGGAAGGACTGTCGAAACAGATTCGCAGCATGCTCAACCTCGCCATGATCAGCGCGCTGAACCGCCCGCACGAACTGAAAATGCATGTTAAGGGTGCCTTGCGGAACGGGGTCTCGAAAGACGAGATCAGGGAAGTATTCCTGCAGGTCGCGATCTATTGCGGCATCCCGGCAGGCGTCGATTCCTTCCGCATCGCGCAGGAGGCGATCAGGGAAATGGAAGAATAGGTATCGGCAACTCCGCCGCTACCGGGAAAGGGCACGAAATGAGCGACGTCTACGAGGTCCTGGCGATCCGCTACGGACATCACAAGCGCAACGCATCGGAAAACTTCATCGGTGGCGATCCGCATGATCTTCCAATGCCGCTGGACTATTTCGTCTGGGTGATCCGCAACGAGCAGCGCACCATCGTGGTCGACACCGGCTTCGGTGCCGAAAGCGGCGCCAGGCGCAAGCGTGAACTCGTGCGGCCCGTGGCCGAAGGACTGCAGGCTGCCGGAGTGGATGTGGGCAAGGTGAAGGACGTCATCATAACCCACATGCATTATGACCATGCGGGCAACAACCATCTGTTTCCCTCAGCATCGTTTCACTTGCAGGACAGCGAGATGGCTTTCGCCACCGGGCGCTGCATGTGTCATCCGCTCGGCAATCATCCCTATGACGTCGACGCCGTGGCGGGGCTGGTCTACAAGGTTTATGCCGGCAACGTCGTCTTTCACGATGGTGACGAGGAACTTTTTCCGGGGATATCGCTGCATCACATCGGCGGCCACGCGCGCGGACTGCAATGCGTAAGGGTAAAGACGCAACGCGGCCCGGTCGTTCTGGCATCGGACGCAAGCCACCACTACGCACATATGGAGGAAGACCGGGTATTCCCCAGTTGCGACAGTGTCTCCGATGCCCTTGAAGGCTACAACAAGCTGCGCCGGCTGGGCGGTTCATCGCAATTCATCATCCCCGGACACGACCCGCAGGTAATGAAGAACTACCCCGCCTACAGCGAGGCGACGGATGGCTGGATCGCCAAGCTGGACAGCGTGAAGACAGGGTGAAACACCTCAGCCCGACAGCCTGTTTCCGATAAAGCCGGAAGGGCTCTAGGCGGCGAACTCCCCGCCAAAGCGGTCGCGCAGCAGGTTCTTCTGTACCTTGCCCATCGTATTGCGCGGCAGTTCATCGACAACGAACAGCCGCTTGGGCTGCTTGAAGCGGGCGATCTTGTCGCGAATGGCCTCCAGAATATCCTCTTCGCAAAGGGAGACATCCTTCTGCGGCACCACTGCCGCCACCACAGCCTCGCCGAAATCGGGATGCGGTATGCCGATCACCGCCGTTTCCAGAACCCCCTCCTGCTCGTCGAGCAGCAGTTCGACCTCCTTGGGATAGATGTTGTAGCCGCCGGAGATGATCAGGTCCTTGGCCCGCCCGACAATGTGCACGTAGCCGTCCTCGTCGATCTTGCCGAGATCACCGGTAATGAAGAAGCCGTCGTCGCGGAATTCCTCGCGGGTCTTCTCCGGCATTCGCCAATAGCCCTTGAAGACATTGGCGCCCCTGACCTCGATGACGCCGATATCGCCCTGGGAGAGTTCCTCGCCCGTCTCGGGATTGCAGATGCGCAATTCGACGCCGGGCAACGGGAAACCGACCGTTCCGGCCCGTCGTTCCCCGTCATAGGGGTTGGACGTGTTCATGTTGGTTTCGGTCATGCCGTAGCGCTCGAGAATGCGGTGGCCGGTCCGCTCCTCGAACGCCACATGGGTCTCGGCGAGCAGCGGGGCGCTGCCGGAGGTAAACAGCCGCATGTGGGCAACGAGCTCGCGGGTAAAGCGGGCATCATCCAGCAGCCTTGTGTAGAAGGTCGGCACGCCCATCATCGACGTCGCATCGGGCATGTGCGAGATGACCTCGTCGAGCTTGAATCCGGGAAGCCAGATCATCGAACCGCCGGCGGCCGTCACCGTGTTGACCGCGACGAACAGGCCGTGCGTGTGAAAGATCGGCAGTGCATGCAGCAGCCTGTCATCCGCGGTGAAGCGCCAGACTTCCCTCAGCGTCTCGGCATTCGACAACAGGTTGTCATGGGTCAGCATCGCGCCTTTGGAGCGGCCTGTCGTGCCCGAAGTGTAGAGGAAGGCGGCAAGGTCGTCCGGCCCACGCGCCACCGTATCGAAGGCCTCCGGCTGGCCTTCCGCCCTGGCAGAAAGCGTGCCGCTGCCATCTGCGGCGAGCGTTTCGAGTACGGCTCCGGCATTTTCCGTGATCGGCGCAAGCGCTTCCCTTCCGGAGGGATCGCAAACGACGAGCTTCGGCTCGGCATTGCCGACGAAATACTCCACTTCCGCCGGCATGTAGGCGGTGTTGAGCGGCAGGAAGATCGCGCCGGCTTGCACGCTCGCCACATAAAGCGCCAGCGCTTCCGGCGACTTTGCGATCTGCACTGCAATCCGGTCGCCCGGCCCGACACCTGCCGCCGCGACCGCATGGGCATAGCGCGCCGCCATCTTCAGGAAATCGCCATAGGTCAGCACACCGCCATCCGGTTTGACCAGATATGGCTGGGCACTGCCCAGATGCGGCGCGAACAAGGCATCGTAGAGCGTATTAGACATGTTCCGGCTTCCCCTGGTCCTGCTTGATGCGGCCCTGCTTTGCCTCGCTTGCCCGTTCGCGCAGCAGGGCGCGGACCGGGCGGGCGGCAATGACCTCCCGGCTCTGCGCATAGGCCTCGTGATTGGCCTCAACGGAATTGAGGTCGTAAAGATAATTCACCATCACCCCGCTGGAGGCGGCGATCCCCTTCTCCGAAAGGTCGGCACCGGCATGGATCTGCTCCAGCCTTGCGCCATTGCCGAGGTGAAACCGTGCGACGGGATCGGCCGGATGTCCGTCCGGGCGCTTGGCAAGGCAGAGATATTCGGCCGCAAGCCGCTTCAGTTCCGCCACCTTGTCGGCAAGTTCGGCTTCTCCAGCAGCAGAGAGAATGGCGCGAATTGCCTCCGCCTCGCCGTGCGCGATATCTGCGTCTTCCCCGATCCTGCCTATCAGCCAGCGGTTGAAACCCGGCACCGGCGACAGGGTGACGAAAGTCTTCACATTCGGCAGCGCACGGCTCAGATCCATTGCCACCTGCTTGATCAGGAAATTGCCGAAACTGACGCCCGCAAGACCCTTCTGGCAGTTGGAAATGGAATAGAACACGGCAGTCGAGGCGTCACCCTCCCCGACAATCGGCCGGTCCTCGGCGAGAACCTTGCGGATCGATGACGGAATTTCCTTCGTCAGCGCCACCTCTACGAAGATCAGCGGCTCGTCCGGCATGGAGGGGTGGAAGAAGGCAAAACAGCGCCGGTCGGCGGGAAACAGCCGCCGCCTGAGATCGTCCCAGTCATCGATGGCATGTACCGCCTCATATTCGATGATCTTTTCCAGAATGTTGGCCGGTGTCGTCCAGTCGATGCGCCGGAGCACCAGAAAACCGCGGTTGAACCACGAGCCGAACAGATGGGCGAAGTCGAGATCGGTGCGTTCGAAGGCAGGGGTTTCCCTGCGCAGTTTCAACAGGTCCGCCCGCATGCGCACCAGCATGCCGGTGGCGCCGGGCGCCTGATTGAGCCGGCGCAGCAATTCCTGCCGCTTGGGTTCCGCCTCGGCGAGAAGCCGGGCGAGGTCTTCGCTGCTGCGCGAAGCCGCGTAGGCCGTATTTGCAGCAGCGACCGCATCGGTATCGACATCGTACTGTTCGGCAAGCAGGGTGAAGAAGCCGCGTTTTTCGGCTTCCGTCATGCCTTCATAGCGCGCCAGTATCGATGCGGCGATGCGCGTGCCCGAGGCTTCACCGCGTTCCGACAGCAGCGCCGCGCATAATTCCTCGACCGAGCGCTTGTCATCGCTTGCCGAACGACCGTCGCGGCGCTCGAAAATGGAGGAGAGAAGATCGGCGAGAAAACTGGACCGCGTCATATCCCCGGTCCCATCAGCAGGTTCGGCAGCCAGGTCACGATGCCGGGTGCAACGCACAGGATGACGATTGCCAGCACCATGCACAGCACATAGGGCAGCGAGCCGCGCAACACGGTCTGCAGCGGAATGTCCGGTGCGATGCCGTTGATGACATAGAGGTTGAGCCCCACCGGCGGCGTAATCAGCCCGATTTCCATGTTGATCGTCAGGATCACGGCAAACCAGTAGGGATCGAAACCGGCCTGCAGGATGATCGGCAGCAGGATCGGCGCCGTCATCAGGATGACCGCCACCGGCGGCAGGAAAAAGCCCGCCACCAGCAGGAACAGGTTGATCAGTGCCATCAGCACCCAGCGGTTGACTTCCAGCGTCGAAATCCATTCGGCAATCGACTGGGTCACGAAGGTCGAGGACAGGGTGAAGGCGAACAGTTCGGAAGCAGCGATGATCATCATGATCATGACGGATTCGCGCGCCGTGTCGCGGAACATGGTGACGATCGGCTTGAGCCGGAACATGCGGTAGATGACAACGACCAGCACCAGACAGAACAATGCGCCGACACCCGCGGCCTCGGATGGCGTCGCCACCCCGCCATAGAGCACGTAGAGAATGCCGGCGATGATCATCAGGAACGGCAGCACCCGTGGCAGAACCTCGAATTTCTGTTTCCAGCTGTAGCGTTCCGAAAGCTCGTTGAGCGACAGCCCGTTGCGCCAGCAGGAATAGATCGTCCAGGCCATGAAAAGCCCGGTCAGCATCAGCCCCGGCAGGATACCGGCGATGAACAGCCGGCCGATGGAAGTCTCCGTTGCGATGCCATAGACGATCATGGTGATCGAGGGCGGGATGAGAATGCCGAGCGTGCCGCCCGCCGCGATGGAGCCCGCCGCGATTTCAGGCGGGTAGCCGCGCTGGCGCATCTCCGGAATGCCCATCTTGCCGATGGCGGCACAGGTTGCCGGCGACGAGCCCGACAGCGCGGCGAAGATCGAACAGGCGCCCAGATTGGAAAGCACCAGCCCGCCCGGCACCCGGTTGAGCCATCGATCCAGTGCCTCGTAAAGGTCCGTGCCGGCAGGACTTGAGGCAACCGCCGCCCCCATCAGCACGAACATCGGGATTGATACCAGCGCAAAGGAGTTGAGCCCGGCAAAGAAGGTTTCCCCGAGAATGTCGAGCGAGCTGACACCCCCGGTCACAAGCAGCGCGCCGACCGAGACCGCACCGAGCGCAAAGGCAATCGGCATACCGGTTGCAAACAGCGCCAGCAGCACGACAAGGATGACAAGGCCGATTTCGAGCGGGCTCATGCGCCACCTCCTGCCGCCGCAGGCTGCGCTTCGGGCTTCATCAGTTCGGCAACATACTGGATGCAGGTCATGATCATGCCTGCCGGCAGTGGCAGCAGGGGAATCCACAGCGGGATCGCCCAGACGGTTTCGGTCCGCCAGCCTCGTGAAAAGGCCTCATACCAGAAATGGCCCGCCGAATAGGCAATCAGCGCGCAGAAGCCGAGCGAGACGACAGCCGCGATGATCTTCAGCGCCCGCGCCGGGGCGCCATAAAGCAGATTGGGCAGCAGATCGACGCCGACATGGCCGCGCAGCAGCAGCACATAGGGCGCGCCGATGAAGGTCGCTGCCATGGTGGCGTAGATCACGAACTCGGTCTGCCACACTGTCGAGTGGCCAAGTACATAGCGCACAAACACCATCTGACTGACGACAAGAACCGCTGCCGCCAGCAGCATCATGGATAAGGCGCCGCAATACCGCGAGACCGCATCGCTGGCCCGGATGAAGGACTGCATCTCGTTTTCCCGAAGAAACCGGGCGCCGTTTTCGGCGCCCGGAGTTTAATGCATCACTCGACGGCAAGCGCCTTGTCGATCAGCTCTTGCCCGCCCTCGACGGTCGCAAACTCCTTATAGGAAGTCTCCTTGGCGATGGCGAGCCACTTGTCGTAGTCCTCCGCCGACATTTCGGCGATCTCGACGCCCGCTTCCTTGAAGGTATCGACCATCTTCTGGTCGAGGCCGCGTGCCTGGCTGTCGAAATATTCCTCGGCCTTTTCGCCGGCCGCCATTACCGCCGCCTTCTGCGCGTCGTTGAACTTGTTCCAGGTGTCCATCGATACCAGCAGCGGTTCATACATGAACCACAGCGCGTTCTCTCCCGGCGCGGTCAGGCATTTGACCTGCTCGAACAGGCGATATGAGACGAAGGAGCCGGACGAGGTGTTCGTCGCGTCCAGAACGCCGGTCTGCATGCCGGTGTAGATCTCCGACGAGGCCATGGAGGAAATCGATGCACCGGCACCCACCAGCATCTGCTCGAAGGCCGGGCCCGCCGCGCGCGTTACTTGCCCCTTGATGGTATCGGGAGAAGTAATGCAGTTGTTTTTGGAAGCAAACGCGCCGCCAAGCCACGCATCGGCAATAACCTTCGCGCCGTTTGCCTCGATCAGCGCCTTGATGTCGTCCATGAAGGGTGAATCGTTAAGCCGTTTGGCGCGGTCATGGTTGCGTACCAGGCCCGGCATCAGCGTAGCGGAGAACTGCGGCACCCTGCCCGAAGCATAGTCGAGCGGGAAAGAGGTGAAGTCGAGTTGGCCCTTGGTCAGCGCACCCCATTGCTCACGTGCCTTGTACAACGACTGGCCGGGATAGACCTGGACCTTGAGGCCCACATTGGCTGCCTCGATCTCCTTTGCCAGGATCTGCACCATCTCGTCGCGGGCATCGCCCTTTCCGCCCGGAAACTGGTGAGAAGCCTTAAGCGTCATTTCCTGTGCGGCCGCCTCAAGCGACATGGACAGAACGGCAGCGCCCGCAAGCGCGGCGATACGGTATTTCATGATTTCCTCCCTGGGCATTCCGGTGCCCGAAGCCTTGTACGGTCCCCACGGACCTTGCTCGGGGATGACTCCACGGAATGCATGCATTGTCAATACGCTTGTATACAAGAATTTGATTGTCGGATACGAAGTGCAGGGATAATGTATCGTCATGACACAGCGATCCGCAGACCGCATCCGCGAGGAACTCGAACAGGCCATCATCGCCGGCGCCTTTGCCGATGGCGAGCGGCTGGACGAGGTCTCCCTGTCGGAACAGTTCCGGGTTTCGCGCACGCCGGTTCGCGAGGCCCTGCATGCCCTGTCCGCCTCCGGCCTGGTTGAGCACCTGCCTCGGCGCGGCGCCTTCGTGCGCTATCCGAGCTTTCGCCGCCTCATCGAGATGTTCGAGGTGATGGCCGAGCTTGAAGGCATGTGCGGAAGGCTCGCCGCGCGGCGCATTACCGACAGCGGTATCGCCAGACTGGAAAAGGCGCTGCGCGCCTGCGAAGCGGCACATGAAGCGGGCGATACCGACCGCTATTACCGCGAAAACGAGCTGTTCCACCACATCATCTATGAAGCGGGCGGCAACACCTTCCTCGCCACCGAGGCTTCCCGCCTGCACCGGCGGCTCAGACCCTTCCGGCGGCTGCAATTGCGCGTTCGCAACCGCATGCGGCAATCGCTTGAGGAGCATCGCATCATCTTCGAGGCAATTTGCAGGGGCGATGGCGGAAAGGCGCAGGAACGCATGGTCGGCCACATCGCCATTCAGGGCGAAAAGTTCAACGACCTGATGAAGAACTACGACGATGCCCGCGACCCGGCCCGAGCAGGCCAGCTGGACACGGCTGTAGCCACCTGATCAGGCGGGTTCCCGGCCCGGCCGGGCAAGCAGGGCCTTGAGGGCCGCCGTTGTTTCCTGCGGGCTTTCCACGGTCGGCAGATGACCGATTCCCGCCTGAACCACCAACTCGCTGTTTTCAAGCATTGCCGCAATTGCCTCGTGTTTTTCGACTGAAAACAGCCGGTCTTCATCACCGCACAATACCAGTACCGGCCCCTTGTAGCCCGGCAGCATGTCACGGCAATCCATCCGCGCCGTCATGGCAGCCGATTGCGCTGCAAAGACATCGAGGCCGTGGGCTGCCGCCATGGCAACCACGAGATCGATCAGGTCTTCGCGACCCTGATGCGCTTGCGCAAGATAGGAGGGCGCCAGTTCTTCGCGGGCGATCGTTTCAAGCCCCGCTGCATTTGCCCGTTCGATGCGCTGGCGTCTGGTCTCAGCCCGGTGCGGAGCTTCCGGGTCCGACGTAGTGGAAAGCAGGGCGAGACGCTTGATGCGGCCGGGATGCTGCGCTGCCATTTGCACGGCCAGCATGCCGCCCATGGAAAGGCCGACCAGGTTGAAAGCCCCCTCGCCTGCCGATTCCAGTGCGCTGGCGATGTACCCCTCGAAACTGTTGCCGGTTTTGAGATCGGCAACCACGATACGGTATTCGTTTTCCAGCGCTGCAATCTGCGGCGCGAACAGCCGTGCGTCGCACATGTGCCCCGGAATGAAGAGAATGGTTTCCTGTGCTGCCATGATGCCCTCCCCGTGCCTTTCCTAAAGCTCGGTGCGCACGTGCCACAATTCGGGGAAGAGTTCCACCGCCAGCATGCGCTTGAGATAGCTGATGCCGCCGGTGCCGCCCGTACCCCGCTTGAAGCCGATCACCCGCTCTACCGTCGTTACGTGGTTGAACCGCCAGCGGCGGAAATAGTCCTCGAAATCGACCAGCTTCTCGGCCAGCTCATAGAGTTCCCAGTGCTCTTCCGGATTTTCGTAGACCTTGCGCCACGCCGCCATGACGCCGTCGTCTGCCAGATGGGTTTTCGTAACATCGCGCGCCAGCACGGCTTGCGGAATCTCCAAGCCCCGTCGTGCCGCCAGCCGCAGCACCTCGTCATAGAGGCTTGGCGTCTCCAGTTCTCCTGCAAGCAGCATATTGATGTCGTCGCGATGGGCATGCGGGCGAAGCATCGCGTGGTTGCGATTGCCGAGCAGGAACTCGATCAGCCGGTACTGCCAGGACTGGAAGCCAGAGGACTGGCCGAGCGCATCGCGAAACCTGGTATAATCGCTCGGCGTCATGGTCCGAAGCACATCCCAGGCGGAATTTAGCTGTTCGAAAATACGCGATACCCGGGCAAGCATCTTCAGCGCCGGCTGCAAGCGGTCTTCCGCTATCGCCTTTCTGGCCGCCGTGAGTTCGTGGATTGCCAGCCGCATCCACAATTCCGATGTCTGGTGCTGGACGATGAACAGCATTTCGTCATGGGCATCGGACAACGGCTTCTGGGCCCTGAGAATTGCATCGAGCTTCAGATAGTCGCCATAGGACATCCGACCGTCGAACGTCATCTGGGCGCCATCCTGCGCCGGATCGTAACCTGTTTCGTGTTCACTCATGTCACTGCCTGCCGTTTCCTAAATTCCGGCCGGTCCCATGCCCCGGTCTCGACGATCTCGCACAAGATGCCGGCTGCCTGCTCTACCTCTTCGACGCTGTTATAAAGCGGGCAGAAGCCAAAGCGCATGATGTCCGGCGCTCTGAAATCACCGACCACATTGCTTGCAATTAGCGCCTGCATTGCCGCATAGCCCTCGCTGAACCGGAAGGAGACCTGCGAACCGCGCGCTTGCGGATCGCGCGGGCTGGCAAGCACCGCCTTGTCCGTCCCCGCTTCCACCAGTTCGATGAAACGCTGCGACAGTTCGATGGAACGCGCACGGATATCGGCCATGTCGACGCCGTCCCAGACCTCCAGCGCGGCTTCCAGGATGCTCATCTGAATGATCGGCGGCGTGCCCACCCGCATGCGCTCGACGCCGGCGCCGGGGCGGTAATCGAGGTCGAAGGCAAAGGGCGCCTCATGTCCCAGCCAGCCCGAAAGCGCAGGCCGCACCCTGTCCGCCAGATCGGGCCGCACATAGATGAAGGCCGGCGCGCCCGGTCCGCCATTCAGGTATTTGTAGGTGCAGCCGACTGCAAAATCGGCATTCGCCGCCGTCAGGTCCACCGGCACGGCACCGGCCGAATGCGCCAGATCCCAGATCATGACGGCACCGGCATCGTGCGCCTTGCGGGTAATCGCCGCCATGTCGTGCATGCGGCCCGTTCGGTAGTCGACCTCGGTCAGCATCACCACCGCAACACTGTCATCAAAGTGGTCTGCCACCGCTTCGGGATCGACCACCTTCAGCCGGTAATCTTCCCCCAGCGATTTCAACAGCCCTTCGGCCATGTAGAGATCGGTCGGAAAGTTGCCGTTGTCGGAAAGCACGGTCTTTCTGCCGGGGTTGAGCTCCAGAGCTGAAGCCAGCGCCTGGTAGACCTTGATCGACAGCGTATCGCCGGTGGTCACACTGCCTGCGGGCGCGCCGATCAGCCTGCCAATCTTCTCGCCCAGTCGCATCGGCAGGCTCATCCAGTCCGCCTTGTTCCAGCCGCCGATCAGCATCTCGCCCCATTCGTCGGCGATGACGCGCTTTGCTGCGGCAAGCGCGGTCTTCGGCATCGGTCCGAGCGAATTGCCGTCGAGATAGACCAGCCCCTCGGGCAGGTGGAATTGCTGTCGCGTGTTTGAAAAATCGGTCATGGATCATCCGCGGAAAAAAGCCCGGCCACCGGGCGCATTGCCACGGCAAATGACCGCAGATAAACAGGATTGTCCACCCTTCCATTGTCGCGGATTTTACGAAGGATCATCATGAACAGGGATCAGCTCGCAAGCGCCATACATCAGGGAAAAGGAGCGGAACCCGCCGATCTCGTGCTCAAGGGCGGCCGTTTCTTCGATCTTGTTTCCGGCGAACTGATTGGCGGCGACATCGCCATTTGCGGTGATCGCATTGTCGGCACCTGCGCTGAATATGCCGGCAAGCGGGAAATCGACATTGCCGGCCGGATCGTCGTTCCGGGCTTCATCGACACGCACCTGCATGTGGAATCCTCCTGCGTCACACCGTTCGAATTCGACCGTTGCGTCACACCGCGCGGCATCACCACGGCAATCTGCGATCCGCACGAAATCGCCAATGTGGCCGGCATCACCGGCATCGAATATTTCCTCGAGGCAGCCCTGCGCACCGTGATCGACCTGCACGTGCAGCTTTCAAGCTGTGTTCCCTCAACCTCGATGGAAACGGCAGGTGCCAAGCTCGAAATCGACGATCTGCGCCCCTTCATGGACCACCCCAAGGTGATCGGTCTTGCCGAGGTGATGAATTATCCGGGCGTACTCAATGGCGACCCCGGCATTATGGCCAAGCTGGAAGCGTTTCAGGGGCGTCACATGGATGGTCATGCACCGCTGGTGAGAGGCTATGACATCAACGGCTATTGCGCTGCCGGCATCCGCACCGACCACGAGACGACGACCGCCGAAGAGGCACTCGAAAAGCTCTCCAAGGGCATGCACATCCTGGTGCGCGAAGGCTCCGTCTCCAAGGACCTCGACGCACTCTTGCCTGTCATGACCGAGCGCAATTCCCCCTTCATCGCGCTGTGCACCGATGACCGCAATCCCCTCGACATCGCTGAGCACGGCCATCTCGACTACATGATCCGTCATGCCATCGCCAAGGGCGCGGAACCGCTCGCCGTCTACCGAGCTGCCTCGATCTCCGCGGCACGTGCCTTCGGACTTAGGGATCGCGGCCTTGTCGCGCCCGGCTGGCGCGCCGATCTCGCCATTGTCGACTCTCTGGAAAGCTGCAACGCGGAACTGGTGCTGGCAGCGGGCCGCCCCGTTGACGAAGCCCTGTTCGCCGCTCGAGAGACCATCCCGCCGGTTGCGCGCAATTCCGTCAGGGCGCCGGAAGTCTCGGCCGATCATTTCCATGCACCAGCCAACAAGGCCGAGACCCATGTCATCGGCATCGAACCGGGCAAGATCATCACCCATCATCTGATCGAGGATATGCCGGTTTCCGGCGGCCACAAGCTGGCCGATCCAGCCCGCGACCTTGCCAAGATCGCCGTCATCGAGCGGCATGGCAAGAACGGAAACATCGCCACCGGCTTCGTGCGCGGTTTCGAACTGAAGCGCGGCGCGATTGCCTCCACCGTCTGCCACGACCACCACAATATCGCGGTGGTCGGCGTCAGCGAGACCGACATGGCGGTCGCCGCCAACCGGCTGCGCGAAATCGAGGGCGGGTTCGTCGTCGCACTGGATGGCAAGGTACTGGCGGAAGTCGCCCTGCCCGTCGCAGGACTGATGAGCCTGAAAAGCTTCGAGGAAGTGCGCGACGAACTGGTCGTGCTGCGCAAGGCAGCGCGCGAGCTTGGCGTGACGCTGGAAGAACCCTTCCTGCAGCTTGCCTTTCTTGCGCTGCCGGTCATCCCGCACCTCAAGATCACCGATCACGGGCTGATCGATGTCGACCGGTTCGAGGTGATTGCCTGACAACAGCTATCAGGCGCTGCGGTCTGCCTTTGATTTCTTGCCCTCTGTTGCCTTGCCGGTCAGTTCCGTGACTGCCTGATGCTGGCTGAGGAAGACCTTGCCGGTCAGGTGGTGGAAGAAGTCGGTGCGCTTTAGGCGGTCCATTACCGGCCCCTTGACCTCGCTCATGTGAAAGCTCACGCCGCCAGCCTTGAGCCGCTCGTTGATCGCCTCCAGCGATTCCAGCGCGCTCATGTCGATGGCGTTGATCGCCGGGCACATCAGGATGACATGCTTCAGCTTCGGCCGCTTGGCAATCATGTCGTAGATCGCGTCTTCCAGATAGCGCGCATTGGCAAAGTAAAGGCTTTCATCCACCCGCACCGTCAGGATGCGCTCGTCGGTGATCACCTTGTGGCGCAGCACGTTGCGATAATGCTCCGTCCCCGGCACCTGGCCGACGACCGCCATGTGCGGCCGCGACGACTTGTAGAGGTGGATCAGGATCGAAACCAGCACACCGGTGGTGACGCCCGCCTCGACACCGAAACCGAGCGTGATCAGGATGGTGGAGGCAACGGCAAGGAAATCGGCCTTGGAATAGATCCAGGTCTTTTTCAGGATGGAAAAGTCGACCAGCGACAGTACCGCCACGATGATGGTTGCCGCCAGCGTCGCCTTGGGAAGAAAGAACAGCAGCGGCGTCAGCGTCAGCGAGGCGATCGCCAGGCCCACCGCGGTAAAGGCACCGGCAGCAGGCGTTGCAGCCCCCGCATCGAAATTGACCACTGAGCGGGCAAAACCGCCGGTTACAGGATAGCCGCCGGTAAAGGCTGCACCGATATTGGCTGCCCCCAGCCCGATCAGTTCCTGATCGGGATCGATACGCTGGCGCTTCTTGGCGGCAAGCGTCTGGGCAACGGAAACCGATTCAACGAAGCCGATCACCGAGATCAGCAACGCGGAGCCCGCAAGCGCCAGCCACATGTCGAAGTCGAAAGACGGCATGGTAAGCGGCGGCAGGCCCTGGGGAACATCGCCCACCAGCGCAACGCCCTTGTCGTTGAGCCCGAACAGCCAGGCAGCCAGAATGGTGACGGCCACGGCGCCGACAGGACCGGCCTTTGCCAGAATGTCGGCAAGCCGCGGCGTGACGCCCCGCCCGATCAGAAGCGGCTTCAGCCCCTTGCGTACCCAGAACAGGAAGGCGACGGAAAGCGCGCCGATGATGAAGGTGTATGGGTTGATCTCGCCCAGATGCGACAACAGCGAAACCACCAGTTCGTAGAGATTGTGGCCTTCCGCCGAAACGCCGAGCACATGCTTCAACTGGCTGGTGGCAATGATGATACCCGACGCGGTGATGAAACCGGCGATCACCGGGTGGGACAGGAAGTTGGCAAGGAAGCCAAGGCGAAGCAGGCCCAGGGCCGCCAGCATCACGCCGGAAAGAAAGGCAAGCGTGATCGCCGCCGCTATATATTCTGCCGAACCCGGCACCGCGATCTTGCCGACGGCGGCAGCCGTCATCAGCGAGACGACGGCCACGGGGCCGACCGCGAGCGCCCGGCTGGTGCCGAAGATCGCATAAAGCACGATCGGCAAGATCGAGGCATAGATGCCCATTTCCGCCGGCAGGCCCGCCAGCAACGCATAGGCCAGCGATTGCGGCACCAGCATGATGGTGACGATCACGGCAGCCAGCAGATCGCTGGAAGCCTGTTCACGGTCATACGTCCTGCCCCATTCTAGAACGGGCAGATATCGGCGGAGAACGTCCGGCATTTTCCTTGTCCGTATGTGGAATGGCGCGGCTCAAGAACCGCGCCCCTTCCGTTTGATGTTTTGGCCTGCCGGCCGAAGGTTTATTCGGCAGCTTCCGGCGCGCGGACCTTTTCGGGCCGGGCGAGCCATTCCTTGCCGCGCAACATCGCCTTCCAGTAGATCGGCGGCAACAGCTTTTCCTTCAGATACCAGGCAGCCCGGCTCGGCTTGGTGCCGTCGATGAAGAATTTCGGGAAGCTCGGCAGCAACGCACCGCCATAACCGAATTCCGCCAGCACGATCTTGCCGCGCTCCACCGTGAGCGGGCACGAGCCGTAGCCGTCATAAATTGCCGAGGGAGAATGACCCTCGATCTGGGCCACCAGGTTTTCGGCAACCACCGGCGCCTGTTTTCTGGCGGCAGCCGCCGTCTTTGCGTTCGGCGCGTTCATCACATCGCCCAGCGACCAGATATTGTCGTAGGTCTTGTGGCGCAACGTCGACTGATCGACATCGACCCAGCCGGCGGCATCGGCAAGCGGTGATACGCGGATGAAATCGGGCGCCGTCTGCGGCGGGCAGACATGCATCATGTCGAATTCCATCTCGACCGTTTCCGGCTCGCTGTCGGGCTTGTTGACGGTGAACCAGGCCTTTTTCGCCGGGCCGTCGACAGCGGTCAGATTGTGGAAGAAGTTGAGGTGCGCACCGTATTTCTTCACATAGGTCTCGAGCGCCGGAACATATTCCTTGACGCCGAACAGAACCCCGCCGGCATTGTTGAAATGGATGTCGACCTTGTCGAGCACGCCGCTTTTCAGCCAGTGATCGGCGGAAAGATACATCGCCTTTTGCGGTGCGCCGGCGCATTTGATCGGCATCGGCGGCTGGGTGAAGATCGCCCGGCCCTCCTTCATCTGCTGCACAAGCTGCCAGGTATAGGGTGCAAGGTCGTAGCGGTAGTTGGAGGTGACGCCGTTTTCGCCCAGCGTTTCCTCAAGCCCTTCAACCTTCGCCCAGTCGAGCTTCAGGCCCGGACAGACAACGAGCTGGCCATAGCTGACCACCCGGCAACCGTCCAGGATGACGGCATTGTCCTTGGGTTCGAAAGCGGCAACGGCCGATTTCAGCCAGTGCACACCGCGCGGAATGAGCGATCCCATCGTCTTGGCGGTCACGCTGGCATCGAAAATACCGCCGCCTACCATCGTCCAGCCCGGCTGATAGTAGTGAACGTCCGCCGGATCGATGATGGCGACGTCGAGATCGGGCTTGCGCGACTTGATGCTGGCGGCAACCGAAATGCCTGCAGCGCCGCCGCCGACGATCACCACGTCGTAGCGCGCATCGCCCACATTGGTCGGTGTCTTGCCGCCATTGGCGATGCGGCGGGCAACGCCGTTCATGTCGTAGCCGGCAGCCTTGGTCGCTGCCAGAATATCGGACAAGGGCTTGGCATTGGCCTGGCTCAGCGACCACAGCGTGGCAGAGCGCGTACCCGTGCGGCAATACGCAAACACCGGCCCCGGAAGATCCTGCAATGCGGCACCGAATTTCTCGGCATCCTCGTCGCGCACCATGCCCGACTGGATCGGCATGTAAATGGCCTCGAGCCCGGCCTTCTGCGCCTTGGCCTCGATTTCGCCGAACCCCGGCTGGTCGGCGCCCTCACCGTCCGGACGGTTGCAGATAATCGAGCGAAAGCCGGCCTTCTTGATCGCGGCAATATCCGCCGGCGCGATCTGCGGACTGACCGAGATCGTCCTGTCTATCTTCCTGATTTCCATTTGCTTCCTCCATGAACTTCCCCGCCGCCGGCCGGAAAACCGGCAGCAGCGGAAAATACATAGGATTATTTATATGTTTTTATATGCCGCGTCAAAGCCGCTTGCCGAGGCCGCCGGAATCGCCGGTCACAGCTTGTTGACCGGCACCTTGAGCATCGGATTGCCATCCTTGTCCTTCGGCACGTCGCCGGCGCGCATGTTGACCTGCAGCGACGGCAGGATCAGCCGCGGCATGTCGAGCTGCGCGTCGCGCTCGGTACGGAACTTGATGAACTCCTGGCGCGTCTTGCCGCAGCCGACATGAATGTTGTGCTGCTTCTCCTCGCCCACCGTGGTTTCCCACTTGATGTCGCGGCCATTCGGGCCGTAGTCGTGACACATGAACAGGCGCATGTCGTCAGGCATGACCAGCAGCTTCTGGATCGAGTCGTACAGCGTACCGGCATCACCGCCGGGGAAGTCGGCCCGCGCCGAACCGCCATCGGGCATGAACAGCGTATCGCCGACAAAGGCGGCGTCGCCCATCACATGCACCATGCAAGCCGGCGTGTGGCCCGGCGTGTACATCGCGAATGCCTGCATGTTTCCAATTTTGTAGGTGTCGCCGTCCTCGAACAGCGCATCGAACTGGCTACCGTCCCGCTGGAACTCCGTTCCTTCGTTGAAGACCTTTCCGAAGGTCTCTTGCACGGTCAGGATTTTCGAGCCGATGCCGAGCTTGCCGCCCAGCTCTTGCTGGATATAGGGCGCCGCGGACAGATGGTCGGCATGGGCGTGGGTCTCGATGATCCACTCAAGCTCGAGACCGCGCTCCTTGATCCGGGAGATGATCTTGTCGGCGCTTTCGTGCGTGATGCGGCCGGCCGCGTAGTCCAGATCCATCACGCTGTCCACGACGGCGCAGGCGTTCGACGCCGGATCCTTCACGATGTAGCTGACCGTATTGGTCGGCTCGTCGAAGAAAGCCTCCACCTCCGGGTGGACGTTCATGTCGATCGGGTAATTGGTCATGAAAGCAGTCCTTTCCAGAATGGGGTTTAGGCTTCGGCGCGCGACCGCGCCGTAGCCCAAAACTTTGTGACGTACCTGGCCGAAGGGCGAGCCCTCGCGCTTGCCGCGCAAGAAGAGCCTTCGCCGTCAGCGTGCCTTGCAGGTCGTCAGGCCAAAGATGCTGTAGATCGGGCAGACGCGGACGACCGCCACGACCAGCATGACGACCCCGAGGATGCCCGCGCCATATTTAAAGGCCAGACTATCGGCCAGTGGCAAGCCGCTGAAAAAGGCGAACCAAAGCAAAGCGATGCCGAGAATGGCGCGGACGATCCGGTCGATGCTGCCAACATTTGCGGACATGGCGAACCCCTTTGAAGGTCAAATTCGC
>JAMLIH010000058.1 GCA_023954255.1 Phyllobacteriaceae bacterium
TCAACGAAGACAACGGTGCCGGTTCTCTGACCGCGCTGCCGGTCATCGAAACCCAGGCCAACGACGTGTCGGCCTACATTCCAACCAACGTGATCTCGATCACCGACGGCCAGATCTTCCTCGAAACCGACCTGTTCTATCAGGGTGTGCGTCCGGCGGTTAACGTCGGCCTGTCGGTTTCGCGCGTCGGCTCCTCGGCCCAGATCAAGGCGATGAAACAGGTTGCCGGCTCGATCAAGGGTGAGCTTGCCCAGTATCGCGAGATGGCTGCCTTTGCCCAGTTCGGTTCCGACCTTGACGCCGCTACCCAGCGCCTGCTGAACCGCGGTGCTCGCCTGACGGAACTGCTCAAGCAGCCGCAATTCTCGCCGCTTCGGACCGAAGAGCAGGTTGCCGTCATTTTCGCCGGTGTGAACGGCTATCTCGACAAGCTGCCGGTCGGCGATGTCGGCAAGTTCGAGCGCGGCCTGCTGGCCCACATGAACAACAACCATGCCGACGTTCTCGATGCCATCCGCACCGAGCAGGCGCTGACCGATGCCATCAAGGACAAGCTGACGGGCGCCATCGACTCCTACGCCAAAAGCTTCGCCTGAGGGAACGCAGGATAACGCATCATGGCTTCTCTTAAGGACCTGAAAAACAGGATTGCCTCGGTCAAGGCGACCCAGAAGATCACCAAGGCCATGAAGATGGTGGCTGCGGCGAAGCTTCGGCGCGCCCAGTCCGCGGCGGAAGCTGCCCGGCCCTATTCGGCGAAGATGGCGAAGGTCCTGGGCGGCCTTGCCCGGTCGATGGACGGCCGCGAGGGCGCGCCTGAACTGCTGGCCGGAAACGGCCGCGACCAGGTGCATCTTCTGGTGGTTGCCACTGCAGAGCGCGGCCTTTGCGGCGGCTTCAACTCCTCCATCGCCCGCATGGCGCGCCAGCATGCACGCCGGCTGATGGGTGAGGGCAAGGAAGTCAAGATCTATACCGTCGGCAAGAAGGGCTATGACGCGCTGAAAGGCGAGTTCGGTTCGATCATCGTCGAACGAATCGATTTCCGCGGCGTTCGCCAGCTCAGCTTCAACGAGGCCGAACAGGTGGGCAAGCGCGTTCTGGAAATGTTTGCCGACGGCGCGTTCGATGTCTGCACCCTGTTCTATTCCGAATTCCAGTCGGTGATCAGCCAGATTCCGACCGCCCATCAGCTGATACCTGCTTCCTTCCCGGCTTCCGAGGAAGAAGGCGAGGGCAAGATGGACTTCGTCTATGACTACGAGCCGGGCGAAGAGGAAATTCTTGGCGAATTGTTGCCGCGCAACATTTCCGTCCAGGTATTTCGCGCCCTGCTGGAAAACGCCGCATCCGAACAGGGCGCCCGCATGTCCGCCATGGACAACGCGACCCGCAATGCCGGCGAAATGATCGACAAGCTGACGCTTTCCTACAACCGCCAGCGTCAGGCACAAATTACCAAGGAACTGATCGAGATTATCTCGGGCGCGGAAGCGCTTTAAAGTCTGGAGAGATTGAAGATGGCAAAAGCAGCTACGAGTAAAGCGCCGGCCAAGAAGGCTCCCGCCAAGTCCGCCGCAGCAAAAGCGCCGGCAGCGAAAAAATCCGCCGCAGTCAAGGGCGCAACCGGTCGCGTTACCCAGGTCATCGGCGCGGTTGTCGACGTTCGCTTCGACGGCAAGCTGCCGGAGATTCTCAACGCGCTTGAAACCGACAACAACGGCAACCGCCTTGTTCTCGAAGTTGCGCAGCACCTGGGCGAAAACACCGTGCGCACCATCGCCATGGACGCCACCGAGGGCCTCGTTCGCGGCCAGCCGGTAGCCGACATGGGTGAGCCGATCGCGGTTCCGGTCGGTGACGAGACGCTCGGCCGCATCATGAACGTGATCGGCGAGCCGGTGGACGAGGTCGGCCCGCTCAAGACCAAGGCAAAGCGCGCCATTCACCAGTCGGCTCCGGAATATATCGAGCAGTCGACGGAAGCCCAGATCCTGGTCACCGGCATCAAGGTCGTCGATCTGCTGGCACCGTATGCCAAGGGCGGCAAGATCGGCCTGTTCGGCGGCGCCGGCGTCGGCAAGACCGTTCTGATCATGGAACTGATCAACAACATCGCCAAGGCGCATGGCGGCTACTCGGTTTTCGCCGGTGTCGGCGAACGTACGCGCGAAGGAAACGACCTCTATCACGAGATGATCGAATCCGGCGTGAACAAGGAAGGCGGCGGCAAGGGCTCGAAAGCGGCCCTCGTTTACGGCCAGATGAACGAGCCGCCGGGAGCCCGCGCCCGCGTTGCTCTCACGGGTCTTACCGTGGCCGAGCATTTCCGCGATGAAGGCCAGGACGTGCTGTTCTTCGTCGACAACATCTTCCGCTTCACCCAGGCGGGTTCGGAAGTGTCGGCGCTTCTCGGCCGTATTCCTTCCGCCGTGGGCTATCAGCCGACGCTGGGCACCGACATGGGTGCCATGCAGGAACGCATCACCACCACCACCAAGGGTTCGATCACCTCGGTGCAGGCCGTGTACGTTCCGGCGGACGACCTGACCGACCCGGCACCGGCCTCGACCTTCGCCCACCTTGACGCAACGACCGTGCTGTCGCGCGCCATTTCCGAGAAGGGCATCTATCCGGCGGTCGACCCGCTCGACTCCACCTCGCGCATGCTCGACCCGATGGTTATCGGCGAAGAGCACTACAAATGCGCCCGCGATGTGCAGGAGGTTCTCCAGCGCTACAAGGCCCTGCAGGACATCATCGCCATTCTCGGCATGGACGAGTTGTCGGAAGAGGACAAGCTGGTCGTTGCCCGCGCCCGCAAGATCGAGCGCTTCCTGTCGCAGCCCTTCTTCGTGGCCGAGGTATTCACCGGCTCGCCGGGCAAGCTGGTTCCGATCGAAGACACGATCAAGGGTTTCCGCGATCTCGTCGACGGCAAGTACGACCACCTGCCGGAAGCTGCCTTCTACATGGTCGGCTCCATCGAGGAAGCCGTCGAGAAGGCACAGAGGCTGGCAGCTGAAGCGGCCTGAGTGAAGCGCGATGGCCTGACGGCCTGAATTGCTCTAAGGAAGAATGATCATGGCAGAAGCCTTTCCATTCGAACTCGTTTCGCCGGAAAAGCAGCTCGTCTCGGGTGAGGCGACGGAAGTGCTGATCCCCGGCACGGAAGGCTATTTCCAGGTCTTCGCCAACCATGCACCGCTGATGTCGACCATCAAGCCGGGCGTCGTGGAGGTGAAGATGGCCGATGGCGAAGCCGCACGCTTCGTGATCTTCGGCGGTTTTGCCGATGTCTCTCCGGCGGGTCTGACCCTGCTTGCGCAGCACGCCGTCGATGTGAACGACCTCGACAAGGCCGATCTGGAGCGCCGCGTGCAGGAAGCCAGGGAAGATCTGGCCGACGCCAAGGACGACGAGGCAAAGGCAAAGGCTGCCGACTATCTGGACCAGTTGACGACACTGCAGTCGGCATTCTGATCGTCCGTCGCAGGAACCTTTCCTCAAGACCCGGAAGTTGCCGCTTCCGGGTTTTTGTTTGCCCTGCCGGGGACTTGCGCCGGGGCATTGCGGTGCGGCGAAAAACGGTATTGCACAAATGCCGCTGGACCATGAATAACCCGCCCCGTATCTTGCCTTCCGATCCTGTCACAGTTTGAACCGAGGAGCATAAGTCATGCAGCTTTCCGATACCGTTGCCGTCATCACCGGCGGTGCTTCCGGCCTGGGCGAGGCCACCGTGCGCAATTTCGTTGCGGGCGGCGCGCGTGTCGCGATCTTCGACATGAATGCCGAGCGCGGCGAGATGGTTGCCAAGGAACTCGGCGACGGCGTCATCTTCCGCAAGGTCGACGTGACCAGCGAGGAGGACGTGCAGGCCGGGGTCGATGCAACGATGAAGGCCTTCGGCAGGATCACCGCCAACGTCAACTGCGCCGGCATCGCCGTTGCCCAGAAGACGCTGGGCAAGGAGGGGCCGCACCCGCTCGCCCTGTTCAAGAAGACCATCGACATCAACCTGACGGGCACGTTCAACACGTTCCGGCTCTGCGCCGAGCAGATGGCGAAGAACGAGCCGGGCGAGGATGGCGAGCGCGGCGTCATCATCAACACGGCCTCGGTTGCCGCCTATGACGGCCAGAAGGGCCAGGTCGCCTATGCCGCCACCAAGGGCGCGATTGTCGGCATGACGCTGCCGGTCGCCCGCGATCTCGCCTTTTACGGCATCCGCATCTGCGCCATCGCGCCGGGCATTTTCTACACGCCGCTGTTCGAGGGGCTGGGCGAGGAGGTCGTCAATTCCCTGTCGGCCCAGGTCACCTTCCCCAAACGCCTCGGCAAACCGTCGGAATATGGCGAGATGGCCCGTGTCATCGTCGAAAGCCCGTACATGAACGGTGAGACCGTGCGCCTCGATGGCGGCATCCGCCTGCCGTGACGGGCGCGCCTATTGCTTCAGCCACAGGCGCTCCTCGCGCAAATCGATCTCACCCCGGCTGATCAGCCCGCCTATCAGCTTGGAGAGATGCGGTCTTGAAAGCGAAAGCCAGTCCGCCATCTCGGTAATGTAGAAGGGCCAGGGCAGGGATTCGGGCGGCGCTTCACCGGGCACTGTGGCAAGCTGGAAAACGGAGTGCAGAAAATCCAGCAGCTTCTTTTCCGAACTCTGCTGGGCCGTCGCCCCCCACACGGTCATCATGACGGACACGTCTTCGCCACTGTAGCTGCCCAGAAGCCGGCCGAAAGCCGGATCAACAAGCAGCTCGGTGAGGGTGGCGGCCGGCGTGAAGCGGACGGAACTGGCCCGGGCAGCCTTGAGATGCGCCCGGTAGCTGCCGGCAAGAAGGGCGGGTGTTCCATACAGGCCGCGATAACAGGGCAGTGCGCAGATATGGCTGCCATCCTGCTTGATGTTGTAGATCAGCAGGATGCCGCTCTGAAGCCAGTAGACACCTTCGGCGGTTTCGCCTGCATGGTAGATATGCTGGCCCGGCTCAAAAGCCTGGTAGCTGGAACTCGCCTCGATCCTGGCGCGGATCTCCGCGCTGCAGCTTTCCCAGGGCGATGATATGAAACCGGTAGCCATGTGTATCGAATTCCTGTTTCCGGCCTGCTTCCCGCCCATTTCCGGCCCGTTCCGGAGATGGCTGCGTGTTCGCGGTGTCCGTCCGGCATTTTCTGCCTGCCGCAAGCGGTTCGGCGCGCAGTTAAGGCCGATTTGGTTTTGAAGGCAACCGGTCTGCGGTGATGCCTTTGTGCTACATCGTCACGCCTTGCCTTCCCCTGCCTGCCGTTCCAGATCGGCATGGAGACTCCTTTGTCGGTGGGAGTGGGGGGCTTTTGTTCGGCCCTCTTCCTTCGAGGCTCATGGCTTCGCCGCTCGCACATCAGGATGAGGGTAGGGGGGCGATGGTATCCCCGCTGGTTACCGCCGAGCCCTGCTTGCGTCGTCATTCCGGGGCGCGGGAACCGCGAGCCCGGAATCCAGTCCTGAGAGCGCTCGGTTCTGGATTCCGGACCCGCCCTTGCCAGGGCGTCCCGGAATGACGGGAGTACAGACATGCTTCGCCGTTCACTCGATGCATTCGCACCAGTGTTATGAGAAAGAACGCGCAAACCGCAGGGCGGCCTCGCCTTGTTCCTTGGGGCATGTGTGCAGCCCTAGAGCCGCCCTGCGCGGAGATTTGTTGTCTGGAGGGACTCTTCAGCACACCGTTCCGCCCCAGCATCAAGCTAGCCCATGGGCTGTTGAAACCGCTGCGCGATCCGAACCGGCCCTCTAGAAGGCAGGAACTGGATACTTCAGCTTCCGGACACCGTTGCTTTTCACCACCGACATCCTTCCACTGGCGCAGCGCGCCTCGCACCACCGGCAGTAAGCGCTCCGCTGCTGCCACCCTCCGGAACCGACGGCGATATCAGACCGGCGTTTGCGCTGGATGGCAGTGGGTGAAGGATAGGGAAGGTTTTGAGGGTGGGGATAACAATCCGGCCTCACCCTGAGCCTGTCGAAGGGTTGCAGGTTGTTTTGTGCTGCACTCTCAGGGGCTTCCCTCGTCCTTCGACAGGCTCAGGATGTCGGGTCGTAAGCCCGACGATGACGACGGAACTCGACACCCCTACTCCCACTCCTCACATCGACGAAATGCCCGGCGATGGCAGCGGCGGCGGCCATGGCGGGGGAGACGAGGTGGGTGCGGCCCTTGAAGCCCTGGCGGCCCTCGAAATTGCGGTTCGAGGTCGAGGCGCAGCGCTCCTCCGGCTTCAGGCGGTCGTCGTTCATGGCAAGGCACATGGAACAGCCCGGCTCGCGCCAGTCGAAGCCGGCTTCCCTGAAAATCCTGTCGAGGCCCTCGGCTTCGGCCTGTTCCTTGACGAGGCCCGAACCCGGCACGATCATCGCGTCGACGGTGGCGGCGACCTTTTTGCCCTCGACGATCTTCGCCGCGGCGCGCAGATCCTCGATGCGGCCATTGGTGCAGGAGCCGATGAAGACGCGGTCGAGGGTGATGTCGGTGATCTTCGTGCCCGGTTCCAGCCCCATGTATTTGAGCGCGCGCCATTTGGATTCGCGCTTGGTCTCGTCGGCGATGTCGTCGGGGTTCGGCACGGCGCCGGTGACCGAGATGACGTCCTCGGGGCTCGATCCCCAGGAGACGATGGGCGGCAGGTTGGCGGCATCGAGCGTCACCACCTTGTCGAAATGCGCGCCCTCGTCGGTATAGAGCGTCTTCCAGTATTCGCGCGCCATGTCGAAGGCCGCCCCTTTGGGCGCCTTCGGCTTGTTCTCGATATAGGCGAAAGTAGTCTCGTCCGGCGCGATCAGGCCGGCCCGGGCGCCGCCCTCGATCGACATGTTGCAGATCGTCATGCGGCCTTCCATCGACAGCGCACGGATCGCCTCGCCGGCATATTCGATGACGTGGCCGGTGCCGCCCGCCGTGCCGATCTCGCCGATGATGGCGAGGATGATGTCCTTGGCGGTGACGCCTTCCGGCAATTGCCCGTCGACGCGCACCAGCATGTTCTTCGCCTTCTTCTGGATCAGCGTCTGGGTCGCCAGAACGTGCTCGACCTCCGAGGTGCCGATGCCGTGGGCGAGCGCGCCGAAAGCGCCGTGGGTGGAGGTGTGCGAGTCACCGCAGACGATGGTCATGCCCGGCAGGGTGAAGCCCTGTTCCGGCCCGATGATGTGGACGATGCCCTGGCGCTTGTCGTGTTCGGAATAGTATTCGATGCCGAATTCGGCGGCGTTGTTGGCCAGCGCCTCGACCTGGATGCGGCTTTCCTCGTTCTTGATGCCGTTGACGCGGTCGGGCGAGGTCGGCACGTTGTGGTCGACGACGGCGAGGGTCTTTTCGGGCTGGCGCACCTTGCGGCCGGTCATGCGCAGACCCTCGAAGGCCTGCGGGCTCGTCACCTCATGCACCAGATGGCGGTCGATATAGAGGAGGCTCGAGCCGTCCTCGTTCGTCGCCACCACATGGGCGTCCCAGATCTTGTCGTAAAGGGTTTTCGGTGCATCAGCCATGAGGGGTTTCCGTATCGGGATGAAGGAATCGGTTGGCGTTGATCTAAGCTGCAGCAGGCGGAGGTCAAGAATTGAGACGGTTCGCGCGCGGCAGAAAACAAGCCGCCGGAAAGCAAAAAGGCGGCCCGTTGACCGCCTTGCAATGCTAGTAAAATGCTTTGCTTGGGAAAGCAGCCTTCCCGAAGGCAAGCTTATTCCTTGGCTTCGCCTTCCGCTGCTGCCGCAGCAGCTTCCTCGGCTGCCTTTGCGGCATCTTCGGCAGCCTTTTCCTTGGCCAGGGCCTCGGCGGCGGCGATCTTCTCGGCCTCCATCCTCGCCTTTTCCTCGAGGAATGCCTGACGCTCGGCGTCGTTCAGCTTCTTGGCGCGGACATTGGTGTTTTCGATGATGCGGGCAGACTTGCCGCGGCGGTTGCGCAGGTAATAGAGTCGGCGCAGGCGCACCCGTGCCGCGGCGCACGACCTCGACGCCCTCGACCAGCGGCGAATAGACCGGGAAGACGCGCTCGACGCCCTCGCCATAGGAAATCTTGCGGACGGTGAAATTCTCGTTGAGGCCACCGCCGGCGCGCCCGATGCAGACGCCTTCATAGGCCTGGATACGGGTGCGGGTGCCCTCGGTGACGCGTACCAGAACGCGCACGGTATCGCCCGGCTCGAATTCCGGCAGTTTGCGGGTTTCGGCGATCTTGGCGGCCTGTTCGGCCTCGAGCTGCTGAATGATGTTCATCTGAGTTTACCTTCGTTTTCGTTGTCCGCCAGATTTCCCGTTTGCGGTTCTTTGCGGAACACCCTTGTTCTTGTTTGAAAGGCAAGAGCGACCCAGAATGTTCAAGTCCGGTTCGGGGTGCATTGAACATGCGCTGCGGCAACCCGCCAACCCCGCACCGGATGGCTTGCACCCGGTCGATTGCATTTTCCGTCATGCACGGAAATTCCGCGCTGCTATAGGCGAAAACGGGCGGTTTATCGACACTATGCGGGCATTTTTATGCGCCGGCCTGTGCCCTGCCTTGCGCAGGGCACAATGGCCTGTCAGCCGGCGATGAAAAGCAGGAAGGCGGCGGCCAGCAGGGCCAGCAGGATTGCCGCGATCCGCCAGGGCGTCCTGACGCCGGTTTCCTGTTCCGTCCGGTAGGCAATCGCCATGATCGGCACAATGGAAGCCAGTCCGCTGAGCAGGATCGCCCACTGGCCCCAGGTGCTGGTGCCGGCAAACCAGGCGAGCAGGGTGCCGATACGGCGGGCTGCGAGAGGAAACCCCGCCCATGGCGCGGTAGAGCGCCGTCAGCACCTGCTGGTGGCCGGTCTCAATGCTTCCGCCGCTCTTTTCGATGATCTGGCGGTGATAATCCGCAGGCACCGGTCCGGCGAGGTATTTCAGCGCCATGAGCGCCGCCCCGGCAGCCACCAGCAATTGCGCAACCAGGATTTGTCATCTCTCTCCCTCCGGCTTTCCCGCCCGGCAGGCATCAGCCAGCCTTTGCCGCCTGAATCGCCGGCCTGCTCGGCGCCACTGTTTGATACTGCCGTGATCGCCGGAGGTGAGCACGTCGGGAATTGCCCGGCCCTCCCATTCGGCCGGCCTGGGTAATGGGGGTGCTCCAGCAGGCCGGTCTCGAAGCTCTCATGGGTGCCGGACTGGTCGTTGCCCATGACGCCGGGCAACAGGCGCACGACCGCGTCGAGCAGGACGATCGCCGCCGGTTCGCCGCCCGGACAGCACATAGTCGCCGATCGAGACCTCCGTCAGGCAGCGCGCCTCGATGACGCGTTCGTCGACGCCCTCGAACCGGCCGCAGACGATCACCGCGCCGGGGCCGGAAGCAAGCTCGCGGACGAAGGCCTGATCGAGCGGGCGGCCGCGCGGGCTCATCAGCAGGCGGGGCCTTGCTGCGTCTTCGGTGCCTTCTTCCCCGATGCTGTCGATGGCGGCAGCCAGAACGTCGGGCTTGAGCACCATGCCGGCACCGCCGCCCGCGGGCGTATCGTCGACCTGGCGGTGCCTTCCCGTTCCGAACTCGCGCAGGGCGACGGTTTCAAGTGACCATGCGCCGTCCGCCAATGCCTTGCCGGCGAGCGAAACGCCGAGCGGGCCCGGAAACATCTCCGGATAGAGCGTGATGACGGAGGCGCGGAAGGTCATTTCTCCTCCCGCTCGCTGACGGTTTGCGGCGGCACGAAGGTGATTTCGCCCTGCGCGATGCGGATGTCGGGAAAATTCTCGCGGGTGAAGGCGAAAAGCTCGCTCTTTCCGTTCGCCAGGCGGATTTCGAGGATGTCTCCGGCGCCGAAGTCATGCACCTCGACGACCTTGCCCAGCATTTCGCCTTCAGGAGAAACCGTCTGAAGCCCGATCAGGTCGGAAAGGTAGAATTCATCCTCTTCGGGTGCCGGCAGGGCCGAACGGTCGACAAACAGTTCGACACCGTTGAGCGCTTCCGCCGCCTCGCGGCTGTCGATGCCCCTGAAGCGGACGACCAGCACGGTCTTTTGCGGCCGCATGGCGGTGATCTCGTAGCTGCGGCCCTGCGCGTCGTATAGCGGGCCGTAGCGGTCGAGCATGTCCGCATCGCCGAACGGCTTTATGCGCACCTCGCCCCTGATGCCGTGGGCGGCACCGATTTGGGCGAGCAGGACGGAATCTGGAGGACTGTCATTCATGGGCAGGGTTTTGCGGCCAAATGCGCCCGGTGTAAAGCCGCCCGTTTCAGGGCTCAGGCTGCGGGTTCCCCGTCAACCGCCGTTGCCAGCCGGTAGGTCTGCAATTCCTCCGGCGTGAGGTAGTAGAGCTGGCTCGGCGGGGTTTCCAGCGCATGCAGCCAGAGGGCAGGATCGACGCCCATGGTTTCCAGATGCCGGGTGATTTCGGCGGTCAGGGCCTGGGTGCCGGAAACCTCGTTGTCGGCATTGCGCAGTTCGCCCTGGGGGATAAAAACCTGATGAACGCCGATGGCGGCGGCAGAACTGGCGTGGCGCGCCTTGCCGCCGGCAAGAATGAGCGGGCAGGAGGAGGCGCACAGCGCGCCGTCGGCCACGGCAGTGTCGAGTTCGCGTTCGCGGATGGCGCGTGAAATCGCCAGGGCATCGCGGACGGAGCCGCCCGGCGAATTGAGTTCGATGCGTTTCACGTACTCGCCGACCCTGGCAATCTCCGCAGCGAAGCGTTCCGCAGAGCCGGGGTCGATCGTACCCGAAACCCGCAACACGCCGCCGGAGGCCAGTTCGATCTTCATCGCCTCGCGCAGCATGGCAGGGTCGGCGGTTACCGGCGGATGATCGCGCACCGGCTGGGTCTGCTGTGAACCGGGAGAGGGGCGGGGCGGGGAATAGGCAGGCAGAACCGGATTCGCCATGCCCGGCTCGACCGGTGCGAACTGCTGGTGCGTGCGCAAGTCGTCGTAGTCGTAGATCAGCGCCAGGGCGATCACGGCAATCATGGCGTAGAACAGGCCGCGCATGATCTCGCCGTCATTCGGCAGGGAACGGGGAAGGGCAAACCTTCTTGCGGCGGCCTCTCCGTTTCTGCGCATGGCAGCCATAACGTCCGGCATCAGCCGCGCCTCCGGCTTTCCTCGATGCGCTTGCGCTGTTCGTCACTGACCGGCCGCAGCAGTTGCGGTTCTGCGGAAGCCGCTTCACCAGATGCCGCCGGTTGATTCGCTTCGCCCGTCCCGGGTGCCGGTTCTCCGTGCGGTGTCCTGCTGTCGGGAACATCGTCATGCTCTGAGGCGGCAGTCTGCACCTGTGTCTGTGTCTGGGTCATCTGCTGATACAGGCTGACGGCGCGGATCATTTCGGCGGCGGTGATCTTTTCCGCCGGTTCCAGCACGGCGGCATCGCGGCGCATCGCCGAATGGGCAACGGCCAGGATCAATACCAGTACGGCCGGCAGCAGGTCGATGGAGATGGCGCCTGCCCAGCTCGGCGCGAAATCGCCGGCATAGCGCAGCACGGCCTCGGCGCTGGACAAGGGCACGAAGCGGCGCACGGGAACCTTGGCTTCGGCGAGAATGCCGTCTGCCGCCTTCGACAGTTGCTGCGACTGCGCCTCGACGGACTGGCGTACCGTCGCCATGACCTCCGACTGGCGCAGTACGAGATCAGCGCTGCCGCCATCGGCTACCGGTGCGATGAAGCCGAGCGAGAGATCGTCGGCGGCGCGGCGTACGGAAGGCGCGATGGAGGTTTCCTGCAGGGCGGCAATGACGCCGCCCAGTTCGATTGCCTGTTCGGCAAAACGGTCGGAGCGCGGGGCAACCGCGCCGGGTGCGGAAACCAGGCTGCGCATGGTGGCAAGATGCTGGCGGCCCTTGGCGAACAGTTCGGCGGTTTCCTCGCGCGATGCCTGGATCGAGGCGGAGAGTTCATCAAGCTGCGCGCCCATCTGGACCAGCAGTTGCACCACGCTGCCGGAGCCCGACGTGCCGGTCAGGGCGCCGGAATTGCGCTCGTCCTCGGCAAGCCGCTTGAACCGTTCGGAAGCGCGCTGAACGTCCGGCAGCAGGCTCTGGGCGGAAAGCGCCCTTGCATGGGCCTGGTCGAAATCGGCGGAATATTCCTCCAGGGTCACTGCTAGGTGCTGTTCAAGCGCCGCAGAGCCGGCAAGGGCTGCCGCATTGAGCCAGGACGACATGGCGATGATCATCAGCGATCCGACGGCCATGGTCCCGAACAGCAGCAGTCGGCGGCCGCCATCGGTTATCAGCGGCACGAAGCGCAGCATGTAGGACCAGAATGCGTAGATGCCGACGGAGACCGCGGCCGAATAAACGACGGCTGCAAAGAATACCTGGGCGGCGCTGCCGTCGAGCAGGCTGCGCACGCCGAGATAGGTGTAGACGCCGCTGGCCAGCGCCAGGATCGCAAGTGCGAAACGGGTCATCATCTCAAGCCCGAGAATTGACTGCTTGATCCTGGCGGACTGATTGTTGTCGAGCATGTACGCTGCCTACCCTCCCTGGCTCACCCCGTCGCGGGCCGCAGTTGACCTGCAGCTAAGCACATTGCGGCAGGCAGGAAAAGAAACCGCACGCTTCCGGCGGGAATAAGGCCGGCTTGCCGCCCGTGGCAGGCTCGTGAAACCGAGGCTTCAGCATGTGAACCGGGAATGGAAGTTCGGGGACGGTTTGATGCAGATCAATACGCGCAGCGCGGCCCCTATATAAGCTTAATCTTATATACATCAAATCGAAGGAGAAAGCGATGAGCATTCACATCGGCGATCTGACGCCCAATTTCGACGTCGAAACCACCAGCGGCAAGATCAATTTCCATGAGTGGATCGGCGATTCCTGGGCCTTTTTCTTCAGCCACCCGGCCGATTTCACCCCGGTCTGCACCACGGAGATGGGCCGTACGGCACAGCTTGCCGACGAGTTCGCCAAGCGCAACGTCAAGCCGATCGGGCTTTCGACCGACTATGTCGAGGAACACATGAAGTGGATCGACGACGTCAACGATACCCAGAAGACGGTGTTGAAATTCCCGATCATTGCCGACCCGGACATGGCGATTTCACGGCTCTACGACATGATCCATCCCGGCGAGAGCACGACGGAAGCGGTGCGCTCGGTCTACATCATCGATCCCGACAAGAAGATCCGGCTGATGATGACCTATCCGATGAATGTCGGCCGCAACTTCGATGAAATCCTGCGGGTGATCGATGCGCTGCAACTGGCGGATGCGAAGAAGATCGCGACACCCGCAGACTGGACGCCGGGCGGCAAGGTCATCATCCCGCTGTCGGTCAGCAACGAACAGGCCAAGGAAATCTTCCCGAACGGCTGGGATACACTGCGGCCCTATCTCAGGGTGACGGAACTCTGAAAGTCCTGAAACCGGAAACGAAAAAGGGCAGCCAACCGGCTGCCCTTTTGCTTTGAACGTTCTGCGGAAAGCCGGTTATTCGGCTTTTTCTTCTGCAGCTTCCTCAGCCGGAACCTCTTCAGCAGGGGCTTCAGCGGCTGCTTCCTCTGCCGGTGCCTCTGCAGCGGACTCTTCGGCAGGCGCTTCTTCTGCCGGAGCTTCAGCGGCGGCCTTGGCTTCTTCCTCGGCTGCAGCGGCAGCGGCTGCTGCCTCTTCCGCCTTGGCCTTGGCTTCCGCGACGCGCTCCTGGGCCTTCTTGCCGGGCTGGGCCTTCTGCGGGTTGTTGCGGGCATCGCGCTTCATCAGGCCCTCGGCGTCGAGGAAACGGGCGACGCGGTCGGTCGGCTGGGCGCCCTGTTTGAGCCAGTGTGCGGCGCGCTCCTTGTCGAGCACGACGCGCTCGCCGTCTTTCGGCAGCATCGGGTTGTAGGTGCCGAGTTTCTCGATGTAGCGGCCGTCGCGCGGCATGCGCTCATCGGCTGCGACGATGGAATAGAACGGGCGCTTCTTGGAGCCGCCGCGTGCGAGACGAAGTTTTACAGCCATGGTTGATTTCCTTCTTTGACTTGACTGGTTGAGGCACGCTCTAGCCGCGCGCCTGTTCGTGGTGCCGGATCACTTCACGAATAATGAAATTGAGAAGCTTTTCGGCGAAGTCCGGGTCGAGATCGGCATCGGCGGCAAGCCGGCGCAGCCTTTCGACCTGTCTTTTCTCCCGCTCGGGATCTGCCGGGGGAAGATCGGCTCCGGCTTTCAGCGCGCCCACCGCCTTGGTGATGCGGAAGCGTTCGGCCAGAATGTGAATGAGAGCGGCATCGAGGTTGTCGATCGATGCGCGGTAATGGGCGAGCATTTCGAGTGCTTCTTCGGTGGTGAGTTTGGCCATCACTTTTTCCCCGGAAGCCCCTTGGGCAGTTTCATGCCCATCTGCTGGGCCATGCGTTCAAGTTCCTTCGGGTCCATGTTGGCAAGGTCGCCCATGCCACCCCCTCCCAGGCCGCCGGGAAGGCCGCCGCCCCCCATGCCGCCGGGAAGGCCCGGAAGGCCGCCGGGCATGCCGCCGCCAAGGCCGCCCATCATTTTCTGCATCATGCCACCCCCCATTCCGCCGAGCAGGCCGCCCTTGTGCTTGGCCATCTTCTTCATCATGCCGGCCATCTGCAGGTGCATCTTGAGAAGCCGGTTTACCTCCTGCACGGAAGTGCCCGAGCCGGTGGCGACGCGCTGCTTGCGTTTGGCGTTGAGCAGTTTCGGGTTCTTGCGCTCGGTGCGGGTCATCGAGGAGATGATCGCCTGCTGCTTCTTGAAGATCGAGTCGTCGATGCCGGCTTCCTCGATCTGCTTCTTCATCTTGCCGATGCCGGGCAGCAGGCCCATGATGCCGCCCATGCCGCCGAGGTTCTGCATCTGCTTGAGCTGCTCGGAAAGGTCGTTCAGGTCGAACTCGCCCTTCTGCATGCGCCTGGCCATCGCCGCGGCTTTTTCCTGGTCGATGGTCTCGGCAGCCTTTTCGACCAGGGAGACGATGTCGCCCATGCCGAGGATCCGGTCGGCGATGCGCGCGGGGTGGAAATCCTCCAGCGCCTCCATCTTCTCGCCGGTGCCGATCAGCTTGATCGGCTTGCCGGTGACCGCGCGCATGGAAAGCGCAGCGCCGCCGCGCCCGTCGCCGTCGACGCGGGTCAGCACCAGGCCGGTTATGCCGACGCGATCGTCGAAGCTCTTCGCCAGATTGACGGCGTCCTGGCCGGTCAGCGCATCGGCAACGAGCAGGATTTCGTGCGGATCGGCCTCCTTGCGGATATCGGCCATCTCGACCATCAGCGGCTCGTCGATATGGGTGCGGCCGGCGGTATCGAGGATGAGCACGTCGTAGCCGCCGAGCTTGGCGGCCTGCTGGGCGCGCCTGGCGATGTCGACCGGCTGCTGGCCCTCGATGATCGGCAGGGTATCGACGGAGGTCTGCTCGCCGAGCTGGCGCAACTGCTCCTGGGCAGCCGGGCGGCGCACGTCGAGCGAGGCCATCAGGACCTTCTTGCGGCTTTTTTCCGTCAGCCGCTTGGCGATCTTGGCCGAGGTGGTGGTCTTGCCGGAGCCCTGCAGGCCGACCATCATGATGGTAACGGGCGGGGTTGCCGCCAGCGAAATCGGCTCGGCGTCGGAACCGAGCATTTCGACCAGTTCGTCGTGAACGATCTTGACGACCATCTGGCCGGGCGTGACGGATTTGACGACTTCGGCGCCAACGGCCTTTTCGCGGATGCGGTCGGTGAAGTCGCGCACCACTTCGAGCGCCACGTCAGCCTCGATCAGCGCACGGCGCACCTCGCGCAGCGCGGTGGAGACGTCCTTCTCCGACAGCGCGCCGCGCTTGGTAAGCCCTTCGAAAATGCCGCTCAGGCGGTCCGACAGCGATTGAAACACGTTTTCTTCCTTTCTTGCGGAATGTCCCCGCAAGGTAAGCACTCATGCCGCAAAACCCAAATCAGCCATCACGCCGCAAAGCGGAAAATCACCCAAGGGCGCATCGCGCTGTTGGGTGTTGGCTTCCGGGATCGGTTTTTCGCTTGTGGCAAGCGGCCCCGGTCGGCCTTGGCTGGTTATGGTCTCGTAGGTGAGATGGGTGGCTTCAACAGGAAAAGCGGCTGAAAGTCAAGAAAAACCCTGAATAGGGGCACATGCCAACGCGGTCAGCGCAGCCTATTCCACCATCGGCACGACCTTCTTCACCAGAAGCTGGCGCAGGCCGGCAGGCAGGCGGAAGAAGAGCTGTTTGGCACGCGGCCGGATGAAGCCGAGCCAGAGGCGGGCATAGAGGCTGCCCTTGCGGGTCAGCGGCAGCACCAGATCGCAGACCGGCATCATGTCGTCGGTCCAGCTCAGCTTGTAGCTTGAAGCGGGAATGAGGAAGTCGGCGGTTTCAAACCCTTCCTCGAAGCAGGTCCTGATGACCTCGCCCAGATGCAGCCGTCCCGGACTTGAGGCTTCGTATTCCGGGTTCCAGTTCGCCATGAAGGCGTAGTAGCGGCCGCGATAGACGAAGCCCCACTGGTCGGAAATCGGCTTGTCGCCATGCTTCAACGACATGGCGATGGTGCTGATGGCGTTGACGGCCGGTTCCGTTGCATCGGAAAACCGCTTGAGAAATGCCTCGAAATCCCCGTCCTGAAAGGCGCGCGAGGTGATGCCCAGGCGTTCGAGCCAGGCTTCGCGCCCCTCATAGGCGCGCTCGATGACCTCGCGCAGAAGCGGGCCTTCCCAGGCCGTCTCATGGGTAACGGGGGCGTCGCGCTCCAGCCGGTTCCTGGCATTGCGCAGATTCTTGCGCGTCTTGGAGCGCACCGTCTTGTGGTATTCGTCGTGGTTTTCGAACTGCGACAGGCGGATATAGGGCGCTGCGTCCCTTTCCCCGAGTGGCAGCAGGATGCCGTTTGCGATGCGGGCAAGCGCGCTGTCTTCGCGAACCTGTCCGAAATGTACGTAGTCGGCGCCGGTCTTCTTCAGTGCGGCGAGCAGGTGGCGGATCAGGCCGGCAGTCCGGACGGACGGATCGAGCAGAATGTCGGTATACTGCTGAAAGGGTTCGGCAAAGCCGGTCAGTACCTTCAACTGCCCCTTCTTCTGCAGCGCCAGCGGCAGGATGCCGACAAGGCGGCTGCCGCCATCGGCGCTTTTGTCCCGAAGGGTGATGACGCGGGGTGCGAAGTTCGGGTTTCCGGCGGAAAACTCCAGAAAGTTGCGGCACCAGGCAAAGGACTGGAAGAACACGGTATCGGGGCATTGCGCCTCGAGCGCCTGCCAGGCATCCCCCAGCGCAAGGATTGCTGCTGGATCGGTGACAATGTCGATGCCGGTACCGGCCAGGGACACTTCAACCTGCCGAACCTTGGAAGCGGCAGCCTTCTGCGCGATCCTGTCGACGCAGACAATGCCCTGCTGGTGCAGGATCGCCCCGCCTGCTTGCTGTTTGGTCATTTGCCGCATCCCTTCCCCGGTCCCTCAGAGCCGCAGTTCGTAGGGCTCGATGTTGCGTACCCCGTTCTTTCCGTTGGGATCGACGGCGAAGTCGATCACATAGGGCTTTTCGGCCTTGCTGCGCAGACCGGAGAATTTCACCGCGCCTGCAAGCGCTGTCTTGGCTGCCGCCACAAGACCGCCGGTCTGCTTCTTCGGATTGGCAATGCCCGCCTTGCGCAACAGGCCGTTGGCATAGTTGACCGCGTAGGAGGTGCGGATTTCGCTGGTGTAGTGCTCGGTGGTTACCGACACGTTCAGGCAGTCATGGTTTTCCACCCGGTGCGGCCAGTTGAGCGGCCAGTGCAGCATTTCGCCGGGATTGAGGTCGGTGACGAATGCCTTTTCGTCGAGGGACTCGTCATAGGGCATGTCGACTTCGTGCAACTCGCCGAGAATGAGCTTTTCGATGGCATTGCGGGTGATGAAGGGTTCTGTCGCCGGATACAGCCAGACGCGCTTCCTGCCGCGCACCTGCCAAAGCATCTGGCCCGGCACATCGGCATGATAGGGCACGTAGACATTGGGCGAGGAGATCAGGATCGTCGTCTTGTGCTTGAAGGTCTGAAGACCGGGAACGCGAGCCTCGAACTCGGCATACATGTCCTGCAGCATGTCGCCATAGGCCGGATCGGCCAGTTGCGGTGCGCGCAGATTGACCCAGATGTCGCCTTTCTGAACCGCCTTCAGCACATCCATGCCGGAGAGATCGCCGAACTCGCCCTCGCGCCGGCGTTTCTTGCCGTCTGGGCCGGAAGCGCGGGTATTGACGTGATAGAGGGTGCGGTCGGCCTTCTCGATCAGGCTTGCCAGGCGTTCATCGCTGAACAGCTCCGACTTGTGCAGCGTGTGCCTGAGTTTCAGCGTTTCCTTGCCGAACTTGCCCGCATATTCCGGCTTCCAGTCGGCGATGATGTTTCCCGTGGTAATGTCGCGCATGGGTTCTGCCTGTCTTTCTGCACCGCCGGTTTGCCGCGCGGTGGTGTTGTCGTCGCACAATGCGTGACGGATTCCCGTTTTCACGCGGGCCGTCCCGGCCCTTGCCGCAAATTCCGTGCCACCGCCCGGCACACGTCATTTCGGGCAGTTCGGCGCTGTTTTGGCGGAAATAAATGAAGAAACCTTGCCGGATCACCGGCTTGGCGGCCGCTTTTTGCGGTTTTGGCGCTCACGTTTGGCAACGCGGTAAACGGCGCCTTAACGCCTTGCCCATTCAAACCCCAACAATTACCTAACAGCAGTGCCGCTTTGGCACACATTCCGGCCCGGAACGGGATAACGGCCTTGCAGTCGGGATACCCGCCGCCGGAGCGCAAGCCCCGAGGATGCGACCATGGCCCGCCGCAAGCTCCTGAAACCTGCCAGCAACCCGTTCTATGACGGTCCCGCGTCCGATCATTTCGACGGGCGGGTGTTCTTCAATCCGGGCGGCACGCCGCCGGGCTCGTTTCGCGACCTGCTGCGCTGGCAGATGTCGGGCAAGCGCTCGAAATGGCCGGCGCGGGTAGAAAGCCCGTACCGGTCGGATACGCCGCCGGAGCGGGTTGCCGGCAAGGCCGCCCGCATCACCCATGTGGGCCATGCCACCTTCCTGATCCAGACAAACGGGCTCAATCTGCTCACCGATCCGGTGTGGTCGGAGCGGGCAAGCCCGGTGCGCTTTGCCGGGCCGAAGCGGGTCAACGCGCCGGGCGTGGATTTCGCCGCCCTGCCGCCCATCGACGCGGTGCTGCTGACCCATTCCCATTACGACCACATGGACATGGCAACGCTAAGGCGGCTGGTGGCCGGCCACGATCCGCAGATCATCACGCCGCTTGGAAACGATGTGCTGTTGCGGCGGGCGATCCCGCAGGTGCGGACGGTCACGGGCGACTGGGGCGATAAGACCGTGCTGATGGCGGACACGGCGATCCATTTCGATCCCTGCCATCACTGGGGCGCGCGCAGCCTGCGCGACCGGCGCTCGACGCTGTGGTGTGCCTTTACCGTCGAGACGCCGCATCTGAAGCTCCATCATGTGGGCGATACAGGCTTTCACGACGGCATCAACTTTCGTGCGGTGGGGGAGCGGCATGGCGGCTTCGACCTCGCCATCCTGCCGATCGGCGCCTATGAGCCGCGCTGGTTCATGAAGTTCCAGCACATCAATCCGCATGAAGCGGTCGAGGGCATGCGCCTGCTCGGCGCAAGGCGGGCCATCGGCCATCACTGGGGAACTTTCCAGTTGACCGACGAGCCGGTTGACGAACCGAAGGAAAAACTCGCCGAGGCGCTGGCGGCAGCGCAAATTCCGCCGGAGGCCTTCGAGGCGGCTCATCCCGGACAGGTTTTCACGCTTTGACAGTTCGTTTGCGCTGCCCGCTTCACCTCTCTATATGACGTCGAGCAACCGAATTACCCAAAGCAGAAGGCGCGCGGGCAGGATCAGCCATGGCTGCGGATGTACCCTTTTTCAAGATGAATGGTGCCGGCAACGAGATCGTCGTTGCCGACATGCGCGGCCGTGCGGACTATATCGCGCCGCAGGCCGCCATCGCGCTCAACGAGGCCGTTCCCTTCGACCAGCTCATGGAAGTCAGATCGCCGAAGGGCGAGGGGTTCGATGCCGGCATCCTGATCTACAATTCGGACGGCAGCGAAGCGGGCGCCTGCGGCAACGGCATGCGCTGTGTCGTTTCCTATCTCAACGGCGAGCATGCAAAGACGGATTGGCTGTTCCGCACCCGCGCCGGCATGCTGCCTGCGACGGTCAACGGCGATGCCACGATCACCGTCGACATGGGCGTGCCGCGGTTCGGCTGGCAGGACATTCCGCTGGCCGAGGAGTTTGCCGACACGACGAAAATCGAATTGCAGATCGGGCCGATCGATGCGCCGGTGCTGCATTCGCCGAGCGTTGCCAGCATGGGCAATCCGCATGCGATCTTCTTCGTCCGCGACGCGGCAGGGATCGACCTTTCGGCGCTGGGACCGCAGATCGAGCGTCACCCTCTCTTTCTCGAGCGCGTGAACGCGTCTTTCGCAGAGGTTCTGTCGGCCGACCGCATTCTGCTGCGCGTGTGGGAGCGCGGCGCCGGCGCGACGCTCGCCTGCGGCACGGCCGCCTGCGCCACGGCCGTCGCCGCCGCCCGCCTCGGTCTGACCGGACGCGAGGTCGCGATCGAACTGCCTGGCGGCGAGCTCCGCATCCGCTGGCGCGAGAGCGATGACCACGTGCTGATGACCGGCCCGGTCGAATTCGAGTTCGAGACCGCCCTCGGCCCCGAAGTCTTCGCGCGGGAAACGGCGTGAACGCCCCGCTGCGCCGACCGGTCGAGGTCGTCTCCTTCGGCTGCCGGCTCAATCTCGTCGAATCGGAAGCCATGCGCGCAGCCGCCGAGAGCG